>NZ_CAXATZ010000004.1:0-128632 GCF_963971605.1 uncultured Xanthomarina sp. | reverse complement strand
ACGTGTCAAGGAACTAATAGTTTATGATGAATTAACCTTGAGTGAAATAGCCTTTAAAATGAATTACAGTAGTGTTGCTTATTTAAGCAATCAGTTTAAAAAGCTAACAGGAATGACACCTTCGGAATTTAAAAAAAGCACTAATAAGAACCGTAAACCTTTGGATGAGATTTAAGGGTTTTTACCATTATAAGTGGGATGTTTTAAATCTATGGATAATATAACGAGTTACTAATAAACTGAATTGAGATATCAAAATGAAATTAGACAGAAAGAAACATTGGGATACAGTTTACCAAACTAAAAATCCAGACCAGGTAGGTTGGACGCAAGAAATACCAAAAACTTCACTGAAGTTTATACGTTCGTTCAAACTAAATAAAAAGGCAAAAATTATAGACATTGGTGGTGGCGACAGTAAACTTGTTGACTATTTACTCAAGGAAGGGTATAATAACATTACTGTACTTGATATTTCAGAAAAAGCAATTGCGAAAGCTAAAAAAAGACTGGGAGAAAAGGCAAGTAAAGTAAATTGGATTGTAAGCGACATTGCCGAATTTGAACCAGATACATCTTTCGATGTTTGGCACGACAGAGCAACTTTTCATTTTCTTACAACAGATGACCAGATTAAAAAATATACTAACATAGCGACAAAATTTGTAAGAGGTTATTTAATAATAGGAACCTTTTCACAAAACGGACCAAAAAAATGTAGCGGACTTGAAATAAAACAATACAATGAAGAGGAATTAACATCGGAATTAAAAAAAGGATTTGACAAAATTCGCTGTGTATCAGAGGACCACACAACACCATTCAACACCATACAGAATTTTCTGTTTTGTAGTTTTAAAAGACAATTAACTGTAAAGCCAGCAATACCTTCACCTACAAGCTAAAAGAACAGATGTACAATTCGGTAGTTTTAGTTTTTGCAAAACACAAATCAAAACAAAAGGAACATAATGATCAAAATTTACATATCATTCTTTTTTGTATTTAAGTATTTGCTTAAATAAGAAATAATTGTAACTTTGCCTTATGAAAAATAATTCTTGCATAAGACAACAGGCAGATATTGAACAGATAAACCGTTGTAAAAAGACAGTTTCAGAATTAAATGAATCGTTTGACTATTTGGCAAATGGACTTTCTTTAGTCGGAAATAATGTTCGGCTAAAAATTCTTTACCTACTCTTTGAGGAGAAACGACTTTGCGTTTGCGACTTAAGTGATATTCTCGAAATGAATATTTCTGCTATCTCTCAACATTTGAGAAAAATGAAGGACAGAAATTTATTGGAAACCGAAAGAGATGCTCAAACGATTTTTTACTCACTAACCCCTGAATATTCAACATTATTAAATCCGTTTTTTGAAATACTCGATAAAAACAAAGTTTTAGAAACGATATGAAACGTGAGAACAAATTAATTGGTGCAGGTTTACTTGCTGCTATTACAGCTTCATTATGTTGTATTACACCCGTTTTGGCTTTAATCGCTGGAACAAGTGGAATTGCCTCAACATTTTCTTGGCTTGAGCCTTTTAGACCTTATCTAATCGGGCTAACAATTTTAGTGCTCGGCTTTGCTTGGTATCAAAAACTAAAACCTCAAAAAGAAATTGACTGCGAATGTGAAACAGACGAAAAACCAAAATTTATACAATCAAAAAAGTTTTTAGGAATTGTAACTGTATTTGCAATTATAATGCTGGCATTTCCATATTATTCATCCATTTTTTATCCGGATAATAAAAAAGAAGTGGTCATTGTAAACCAATCAAATATTCAAACTGTAAACTTTACTGTTCAAGGAATGACTTGTGCTGGCTGTGAAGAAAGCATAAAACACGCTGTAAATGAATTGGACGGGATTATAAATGTAACCCCTTCGTATGAAAAGGGAAGTACCGTCGTAGAGTTTGATAAGTCTAAAATCTCTAAAGTAGCTATTGAAAAGGCAATTAATTCAACAGGATACAAGGTTATAAAAGATAAATAAACGCAAAATTACCCATTATGACAAAACTATCGATAGTACCTATTTTAGCTTTAATGCTGTTTTCTGTTCAGGCCAAATCGCAAAGCAAGGAGGTTATAAATCAAGTTGTGGAAGTAGCTTCAATGAAACAAAATGCAACCACCGTGAAATTTAAAATTACAGGCATTACTTGTGCTGGTTGTTCCAATTCGATTTACAATGCATTAAAAGAAGTAGATGGTGTTTTGGAACATTCAGTTGAATATCCAGGAGATATTGCTGTTATTGAGTTTGATGGTTCAAAAACAAGTATCAAAGCCTTAAAGCTTATCATAGAAAAGAAAGGGTTTAAGGCCGAAGTAATTAAAGGGAAGGTCTAATTTTTAATAAGTAAACAGTACCGATTTCAATGAAAAATACAGCTAAAATGAAAATCAAAATGCCTCAAAATAGAGAAACCATTACATTGGAAATCGAGGGTATGACCTGTGAAGGTTGTGCAACACATATCGAAAAGGATATGAACGCAACTGAAGGAGTTTTAAGTTCCACAGTTAACCACGAAACCGGAAAAGGCGAATTTACTTTTGATGCTGATAAGATGAGTAAGGCAAATGTAATAGATGCTATAAACAGCGTTGGTGATTATTCGGTTGTAAATAATGTCGACGAGGAAGAGGTTTCCGCTGTAAATTCCAAAGGCCAAAATCAATTCGATTTAATAATTATTGGTGGTGGTTCAGCTGCATTTTCAGCAGCCATTAAAGCTGAAGGTTTAGGGCTCACAACACTTATGGTAAATGCAGGATTAGATTTTGGTGGCACTTGCGTAAATGTGGGTTGTGTACCGTCTAAAAACCTTATTCGGGTTGCCGAAACGGTACGTCTCGCTACACATTCCAATTTTAAGGGTATAAAACCTAAAGGAGCAGACATTGATTTTGCACAAATCATAAAAGATAAAAAAGCATTGGTTGCTTCACTTCAGCAACAAAAATATATGGATGTGGTAAGTGATTTTGAAAACCTGATAATGCGTACAGGTTGGGCTGAACTTGTTGATAATAAAACAATCCTTGTGGATGGAAAAGACACCTACACAGCAACCAACATTCTAATGGCAACAGGAGCAACTACCAATATTCCAAATATTGAAGGACTGAATGAGGTTGGTTATTTAACCAATGTGACCTTGTTCGATTTAGAGGAAAAACCTGAAAGTTTGACCATTATGGGAGCTGGTTATATTGGTTTGGAAATTGCGATGGCTTACAACAGATTGGGTGTAAAAGTACGTATCATTGAATTTACCGACAGGCCATTACGCAGTCAAACAAAAGATATTACAGATGTTTTGGTAGAACAAATGAAAAGTGAAGGGATTGAAATCCTTCCAAACTTTAGAGCGTTTAAATTTGAAAAGAAAGGTAACGATACAATTATTCATTGTAATTGTCCTGATGGTTCCACAACTCAAATTGTTGAAAAAGGACATATTGTGGTGGCTACAGGGACGAAGCCTAACACCTCTAAATTAGGGCTTGAGAATATCGGCCTAAAGTTAACAGTAAGCGGCCATATTATTGTAAATGAAAAAATGGAAACCAATATTTCCAATATTTATGCAGCAGGAGATGTCACCATTACACCGGCATTTGTTTATACAGCAGCAACCGAAGGTAGTACAGCAGTGAACAATGCGTTTTCATCAACAAAAACAAGTATTGATTATTCATCATTACCTTGGGTAGTATTTACAGACCCTCAAATCGCAGGAGCAGGTATAGATGAAATTGAAGCAGAAAAAAAGGAAATTCCTTTTGAAGTCAGTAAACTTGATTTAATTCACGTTCCAAGAGCCTTGGCAGCTCAAGATACCAGAGGGTTCATAAAACTGATACGCAACACTGAAACCGATAAATTAATAGGCGCAAGAGTAGTTGCACCTGAAGGTGGTGAACTGATACAACAATTGAGTATGGCTATTAAATTTGGAATCACTGTAAAAGATTTAGCAGAAAGCTTTTATCCATATTTAACTTTAGGAGAATCTGTTAAACTGGCAGCGATTACCTTTGGGAAAGATGTTTCCAAATTAAGTTGCTGCGCGAGTTAAGTTTGAGTTATGAAAGGAGAACAGTACAAATTACCTACTGATTTAATCTTGGATATTAAATCCAGATTAAAAACTTTGAGTGGTCAATTAAACGGCATTGTTAAAATGCTTGATGAAGGAAAGGACCCCGAACAAATAAACATACAGTTCAAATCCATTGATAAGGGGATTCAAAAAGCACATTACTTACTGCTGGATGAAGTCTATCGAAAAGCACTCGCAATTGGAATTGTAAAGGCCGTGGACTCTTGCCCAGGAAATTGTGGCAATGAAGATAAAATTGAATATTTAAAAAGTGAATTCCCCAATTTGGAATTATCCGATTTGACCAATCGCTTAAAAGAAATCCAAACCATTGAAACCAGATTAAAAAACTACAACGAAAAAAAAGACTAAAAAAAGTTTGGTGACCCCCTACCTTACGTTCTCATCTTTGTTCCATTATTAATTTAAACTTAAATAAGATGAAACGACAAATCGAGATTTTTACAGCAGGTTGCCCAGTATGCGAGCCTGTGGTGCAATTAGTAAAAGAGACAGCAGGAAAGGACTGCGAAATCATACTTCATAATCTGTCTGAGCAATGCGAAAGTAAAATATGTGTTTCAAAAATGAAGGAATATGGGGTTACAAGAGTTCCTGCCATTGCTGTTAACGGAAAACTACTGAATTGCTGCACCAACATCGAAATCACAAAAGATGATTTGGTAAATGCTGGAATAGGAAGTTGTTAGGTATGGCACTTACCAAATTGAACAAAAAAGCATCTATGGGTACTGCTGTATTTTCAGCAGTTTCCCTTAAACTATGCTGCTGGGGTCCTTTACTACTTACAAGTGTAGTTGGTATTAGTGGGAGTTCTGTCTATTTTTCTTGGCTTATTGCCTTGAAACCTTATCTGTTGGTTATAGCATTTTTGTCATTGGGACTGGCCTTTTATCAGGTTTATAAAAAAAAGAAGGTGGACGATTGTGGTAACTGTGATATGGCTAAGCCATCATTTTTTAAGTCGAAATTCTATTTGTGGTTGGTTACAGTGTTTGTTGTTGTAATGACATTGGTTTCTTATTATCCACAAATATTTCATTCAACGGAGAAAGTAGGAATTGTTGCAACAAACAATACCGATATTCAAACTGTAAAGTTGAATATTGAAGGGATGGTATGCTCGGGTTGTGAAGAAAACATCAACCATTCGGTAAACAAAATTGACGGGGTTACAAATGTATCTACGTCTTTTGAAGAAGGGACTTCAATTATAGAATTTGATACCACTAAAACGAATGTCGATGAGATAAAAAAGGTCATTCAATCAAAAGGGTATTTGATTACAAATAGTAGAGACTGATAGACACGTATCCATTGCGGTGATAAAAGATAAATTAAAAACGACTTATCCAATTGGTAGTAATAATTCGTGAAGAGTAAATTCTACAAATCATTCAGCATATAACGTAACACATTACAGTCTTTTAATCCTGAAATTTGTAACATACAAATAAGAACGGATTTATGGAGACAATCAACATATTTGAAACCAAAGAAAAGAATACTAAAAAAGGAATAAAGGAATCATTCCCTGTTACGGGAATGACTTGTGCCTCTTGTGCAGCAAGTGTTGAATCTGTATTAAAACACACGGAAGGTGTGTTTGATGCAAGTGTTAATTTTGCCAATAGTTCCGTTCTTGTGGAATATGACAAGGAGTTGAGTCCAAATCAACTTCAAAACGCGCTTCGTGAGGTCGGTTACGATATTATAATTGATGCCGATGACCCTTCGGAAGTACAGCAAGAACTTCAGCAAAAGCATTATCAGGACATAAAAAACCGTACTATCTGGTCGGCCATCCTTACCCTTCCCATTTTTGTATTAGGAATGTTTTTTATGCAATGGGAACCAGGTAAGTGGATTTCTTTGGTGTTGACTTTTCCAATTCTTTTTTGGTTCGGTCGTAGCTTTTTCATCAATGCTTTCAAGCAAGCCAAACACGGTAAATCAAATATGGATACGCTTGTAGCCTTGAGTACAGGAATCGCTTTTCTGTTTAGTGTGTTCAACACTTTTTTTCCTGAATTTTGGTTGAATCGTGGTATCGAGCCTCACGTTTATTATGAGGCGGCAACGGTAATTATAACCTTTATTTCCTTGGGGAAACTATTGGAAGAAAAGGCAAAGTCAAATACATCTTCATCCATTAAAAAATTAATGGGACTACAGCCTAAAACGTTGAAAATTATTGAGAATGGTGAAGAAAAGGAAATTCCTATTTCGTCTGTTCAAGTAGGTCAGACCATTTTGGTGCGTCCCGGAGAAAAGATTCCCGTGGATGGCGAAGTTTCCAAGGGAAGCTCATATGTAGATGAAAGTATGATTACTGGTGAACCCGTTCCAGTTCAGAAATCCCAAGGGGAAAAGGTATTCGCTGGTACCGTTAATCAAAAAGGAAGTTTTCAATTTACCGCTGAAAAAGTAGGTGGAGAAACCCTGCTTTCCCAAATCATTAAAATGGTTCAGCAAGCGCAAGGGAGTAAGGCACCCGTTCAAAAACTGGTCGATAAGATTGCCGGTATTTTCGTTCCTGTGGTATTGGGTATTTCCATTGTAACCTTCATTGTCTGGATGTCTTTAGGAGGCGATAATGCCTTTTCACAAGCCTTATTGACCTCTGTAGCAGTATTGGTAATCGCCTGTCCTTGTGCTTTGGGATTGGCAACACCTACCGCCATTATGGTGGGAATTGGTAAAGGCGCAGAAAATAATATCCTTATAAAGGATGCCGAAAGTTTAGAACTCGGTCATAAAGTGAATGCTGTCATTCTTGATAAAACAGGTACAATTACAGAAGGAAAACCTTTAGTAACTGATATATTTTGGAAGGATAAACTTGAAAATAGCAATGAATACAAAAAAATTCTTTTGGCTATCGAAGCACAATCAGAACATCCCTTGGCAGGGGCTGTAGTCAACCACTTAAAAGATGAAAATGTTGAACAAACTGAAATGGCTTCCTTCGAAAGTATCACAGGAAAGGGGGTAAAAGCTCAAACAGAAAATGGTTCAAAATACTATGTTGGAAACCATAAGCTAATGGTTGAAAAGAATATTCAAATCGACGCTTCCTTAATGCAAACGGCAGAAAGTCTCGAAGAGCAGGCTAAAACGGTCATTTTCTTTGGCAATGAAAAGCAAGTGCTGGCGATACTCGCCATTGCTGACAAGATTAAGGAAACATCCAAAAAGGCCATTACCACATTACAAAATAAAGGAATAGAAGTCTATATGCTTACAGGCGATAATAATAAAACTGCATCTGCTGTCGCAAAACAAGTAGGAATAACAAATTACCAAGGCGAAGTAATGCCTTCCGATAAAGCAGCTTTTGTTGAGAAATTACAAGCTGATGGAAAAACAGTGGCTATGGTTGGTGATGGTATCAACGATTCCCACGCTTTGGCGCAGGCCAATGTCAGCATCGCAATGGGAAAAGGTTCGGACATTGCAATGGATGTTGCAAAGATGACATTGATAACGTCAGATTTACAATCTATCCCAAAAGCATTGGAACTATCAAAAAGAACCGTGTTGGGCATACGTCAGAACTTATTCTGGGCATTTATTTACAACATTATTGGCATTCCAATTGCAGCGGGAGTTCTTTATCCTGTAAATGGGTTTTTGTTGGATCCGATGATTGCAGGTGCAGCAATGGCATTCAGTAGTGTATCCGTAGTTGCAAATAGCTTAAGACTTAAACGAGTAAAACTTTAATAATAAATAAATTCAATACTATGAAAACTTTAAAATTTAAAACAAATATCAATTGTGGTGGGTGCGTATCAAAAGTCACCCCTTTTTTAAACAAACAAGAAGGTGTAGAAAGTTGGGAAGTAGATACCTCTAATCCTGATAAAATCTTAACCATTGAAAGCGATGGTGTAACCGAAGAAGATGTAAAGGCGACTTTGCAAAAAGTGGGATTTAAGGCCGAACCTGTAGATTAATACGTTTTTAATATGGCTTATATTTTTATTTCGGTTGTGATTGTTCTTTTTGCTGTTCATTTTTATAGAAAAGCAAAACGTCATAGTGTAAAGCCATTTCCAGAACATTGGCATAAATTATTGACGGATAATGTGCTGTTTTATAGAAATCTATCAAAAGACGCACAGCTAATTTTTCAGCAAAAAATGATGCTATTTTTAAGTGAGGTCTATATCGATGCTGTGCAGTTTGAACTGGAAGAGTTGGATAAGGTTTTAATTGCAGCAAGTGCCGTCATTCCAGTTTTTGGCTTCAAGGAATGGCACTACACAAATTTAAGTGGCATCCTTTTATATCCTGATAATTTTAATGAGGATATGCAATTTAGCAGTAAGGATAACTCACGGAATATTGGTGGAATAGTTGGAAATGGAAGGTTCGAGAAACAGATGATACTTTCCAAGAAAGCATTGTACCACGGCTTTAAAAATACAACCGATAAAAGCAATACTGGCATACACGAATTTGTGCACCTTATAGATAAGTTGGACGATAGAACAGACGGTGTGCCAGAGCGGCTAATGGAACATCAATATGCCATACCTTGGTTAAACTTAATCCATAAAGAAATGGAAGCGATTAACGATAACCATTCAGATATTCGTAAATATGGTGGAACAAATCAAGCTGAATTCTTTGCGGTTGCTTCAGAGTATTTTTTTGAACGAGCGGATTTACTAAAAAGAAAACATCCAGAACTTTATGGGATGTTGGTGGAATGTTTTAGGCAAGAACCGAGCACTTGAGAAAATGAATCAGGCAAACTATAGAGAGTTCAGTTTACACTCTCGTGTAACGTGCTCAAACGTTAGTTTACTATGATTTCCGCATATCCTGCAAGTTCCTTTACGTTTCAAATTATCCTATGAATCCAGTTTTTTGATTTTATCAGTTAGTTCTTCAGGTTGTAAAATTGGTATTGCTTCACGTTCTACACGCAATCCCAATCCTTTGGTCTGATTTATATGGTTAGTAGTAAATTGATTTATGTGAACGTAAATAATTCCAATATCATCACTCATTCGGGTTTGCCAGTCAAAACCATACAATTCTTTCAACCATTTAAAAGGTGTAGTTCTGAACATAACATTGGGGTTTTTGTAATGCCGGCCATCATCCAATAGTATGATTAGCAGATAAACCCTGTTGAATCCAATTTCGGTATATCCATTTGCCTGAATAGTTCCCTTTTTTTGAACGCTTGTAATCTTGTTGATTTTTGGTGGTTGATTTTCAAGCGATTCGGTTTTTACTATTTTACATTCTATTCCAACCGCATTTTGTTCCTTACCTTGTTCATACAGAAGAATGTCAATGTCCCCAGGCATTTTGTTTGGGATTGTGATAGGTTCTTTAACGCCACATTGGTATTTCACCGAATTTGCGGATGGAAACACATTGCCAAATAACATCCTTTTGAAATCCCGATTATCCATAAGCCAATTAACAGCTTGGTCTTCGCTATCAAAAGTTCTGGTAACACTTACATCTGGCTTGGGATTGTTTACGAAAAAAGAAATGGTCGAAGAACCATCAAGAGGTTGTCTGTCCGAAAACACATATTTTGTTACCTCATATTCCGGTGGTGGTTCTTTTCGGAAGAATTGAACTATTCTATTTTTAATAGTTGCCCATATTCCCATACGTTAAAATGGAAATATTTGGTCAGTAAATTGTTTGAAAATATCGCTGGCTATAGCTTTGTCAAAGGCCTTGGCGGCCACTAAATCGCCAAGTTTTGATTTCAATAACTGACCAAACGATTTTTTGCTAAGATGCGGAATATCATTGCGCAACTCATCGAACTCATCGAAGATGATTTGTTGACCATATCCTGATTTTTTAATCTCGGATAATATCTCTTTCAAAAGTTCTTTTAATTCTTCATCAGAATCGCTAATTTTTGAGTAGTCGGGCACCTGTGCTTTTCTGGCTTGTTCAATGGCATACTTTCCCTCAAGTTTTAGTTTGGCATTTACCTCACGACCATTCATAGTCTCAATAAGGCCTCTGTCTTCAAGCATTCTACCATAGTCCCAATCTTCGCTACGCCCACTTAACTTTAGGCCGTTACCTTCAAGAATCCACTTAATAGAATAGTATTTCCCATCATTATACAGTTCGTATAGTTTAGAAAGTATAAGGTCAAGAATGCTTTCGGTATCAAGGTTTTTACGCTCTTCTAAATCAATATCATCAGCTCGCACAATAGCATCTGAAATAGATAATATTTTTAAATAGTAATCAAGACCATTAATTTCATCTTTGATGGTCTGAATAGTGTTTTTGACTCTTTGGTCGACACCTAATTTCATTCCGAAATTATATCCTTGTTGAGCCTTAAACTCGTATGCAAAATTGGTGTGTTCAGGGTCAAAAGAAGCCTTTACATAACTAATTATATCGTTTTCCCACGATTGTTTTTCCTCTTTCAATTCATTTAATAAATCCTCAGTTCTTGCTGCTTTATATTTTTTAATAAGCGCATTTCCTTCGGACTGAAAATTTTCAAGACTACTTTTAAATTCAGTCCATTTAACCTTTAACACCATAAACATAAAATTATGTTGGTAAAGGTAAGGGAATGGCAATTGAATATGTTGAAATATGACTTTAAAATATTTGCAGATGGCTGATAATAGTTCAAAAATTTACCACACTATCCAAAGCATCATCTGCTTCTTTGTGAATAAAATTAGCTTGATAGTGTATAATTTGTTTTGTGACATCCCATTTACTTTGTTTAATTTTGTTCATATATTAAGTGTTTTAGTTTGGTCAAAATTACAAGCGAACTACATAAGAAACAAGCACTTACATTTTTGTTAGTTACTAACAATTAAATCTGATAAAATGCGCAAAACAACATCTACAAATTTTGAAAACCAATTAAAAATCAATGGAGAATGTGGTATGGCTTATACTTTAACAATAATTGGCGGCAGGTGGAAACCGAGTATTTTGTTTCAACTTTTAAACAATAAAAGGCTTCGATTTAATGAAATTAAGAAAAGATTGAGTGGAATATCAGAACGCATATTAGCATCCAAATTAAAAGAATTGGAAGAAAATGATTTAATAACCCGTATAGTATATCAGGAAATTCCACCAAGAGTTGAGTATGAACTAACTGAGAAGGGGCATACATTAGAAGAGATATTGAATACAATGTCAGCTTGGGGAGAACACAACAGGGATAAAACATAATATATTAGCCTATTTTTACTTAAATAGGAATAAAAATTAAAGATTTAATTCTGATTAATCATTTCCAAAAAGCTCTTAAGGTGTGTGAGTTTATAGGTAATGCCTCTTTTTCGGTTGATTTTGTAGAATTTGAATTTTTTGATTTTTGAGTATAGCAGTTCTTCGCCCATAAGGTCTTCCAAAATAAATGTGATTGCAGTGTGTATGTCCTTTGGGTTGATGGGTTTAACGGGGTTGCTTCGCTGAGCTCCCGGCCTTTGGCGGGCACGGCGCAATGAAGAGTCTGAGTAAATGTGGATAATAATCTTGCCGGTGCTTTTAATGTATTTTACAGGTTGAAAGTACAGGTCTGAAATTTTTATTTTAAAAGATCCAAATTCGTATGGTGTGTCGTGAGCACTGTTTTCATCTTTACTTGCCTTTTTAAGTGCTTCAAATTTCCAGTTGTCTATTCTTGGTGCGTGGTCTATTAGTTCGAATACTTTTGGGTATAGATCCTTTACTCCATAGGCAGTTATGATGAGAGTTGCCGGGCCTATATAATCACTTGCAAACTTTATTTCAAATCCGAGGCCTTTGCAGTAGTAGCTGAGGTGTTTGCTTAACCAATAGAAATGTTTATCTCTTTCTTCAATGTCTAATAAAGGGAGGATGTATAGTTTTTGTTGGTTGTCTTGGAACCAGGTCCAGAATTGGGATGGAGTCATGATTGTTAATTGTTATTTGTTTTACGAGTTCACTTCACTACGTTCGTGATGACGGTGCTTTTGTTGTTGGTTTTGGTAAATTGTGAGGCGCAAAATATTGCGCCTGTACTGTGTGATTATTTTTTTAATTTAGTCGAATTAGGTTGTTTATGAATTGAGGGAAGTGGATGAATTGAATTGCTACTCCCGGTAGTTCTGTTTTAAGATGACAGCGTATGAATTTTATGTGTTTATTAAATAGCACCTCTCCAACCATATCTTCCATTATTTGAATGCATAGTTTTTTAAATTGTTTTCTTTTGGCATAGGAGATGTCTTTAGTTGTGAAAATGTTGAGCGTGATTTTAGAATCTTTATTGGTTTTAAGTATCGGTTGGAAATAGAGTTGATTAATATGGAGTTTAAAATTTGGTGGACCCACTGTTTTTCCTTCTGATAAATCTTCTTTTTTTCTATTGTAGGTTACTACATTCCAGTTGTCTATAAGTGGTGCATTTTCTACCAAGGTTTTCGCTTCCATTTGTATATCCGGGTCGGCATTAGAGTATAGTATGAGTGTTGCCGGTGTGGTATAGTTCTCGCTGAATTTTATTTCGAATGTTATGCCGTCCCAGTAATAGTCTAAGTTGGTTTGCAGTCTATGATTGTATTCTTCCTGTTCGTTTGTTGATAGTAGTGGGAGGATGTATAGATTTTCTTGGTTTTCTTGGAACCAGGTCCAGAATTGGGATGTGTTCATGATTTGTTAAATTTTAGATTTATTTGAGTCGCAAAATATTGCGCCTGTACAGCTTATTTGATTTATGAGTTCACTTGACTACGTTCGTGATGACGGTGCTTTGAAAAAGGATTTTGCTTTTCCACTATCCTCCTTCTCCTCCTTCACATCGACTTCCAGCCTTCTGCGGGTACGCTCATGGTAATAGGTCTTTTTGTTTTTAAAATATTGCATTTGATTTGACGGGATTAGCTACGCTGAATCTTCAATTTCCCACCACCTCCTACAGTAAACTTTCGATGAACAGGTGCGTAGGGATTTAGGAGCGTTTATCTGGAGAAGAGGACGGAAACGCAATGACGTTTACCATTTCCCGGAGTCGCGACCGTACTCTTTCTCCATAACGATCTTCAATTTCCAGTGCGTTGAGGTTTGTTGTAAGATGGGTTCTTTTGTTATGTTTTGAGCTTTGACCCTGGCTGAGGTCGTAGCGTGAAATGAGGATTTCTGCTATAACATTACAGTCGTGGCCATAGAATCGACCTGTGGGTTCTGCGCCGAGGTCATCGAAACACATCGTTCTTAGAGCACTGTATTTATTGATAGTATCTGAGCCATTGGTATTATACTCTATCACTATATTTCGTATAGGAAACAATGGATATGGCCTTGTTTGTGGGTGTATATAAGGTAAAAGTTGCATTAGGGTTGTTTTCCCACAGCCCACAGGCCCCGTAAGTAGTATGCCTTTGTTCAGATCAATACCATTGGCCAGACAAGATTCTTTGTCATTTATAGTATAAATCATCAATTTATAAATTAGGTTGTGGTCTTCCTTGTAAATCCGAAAGTGTTGACCAAAGCGTTGTTTGCCTTTGATTTCGAGGTAATCCAAAGTATTATTAAAATCGTAGATAATTTGATTGTTGTAGTATTTACCTAGGGTGAAGGTTGTGTTGTTGTCTACGATGGTAAAATATTTTTTCATAGTGTCAGAGTTTTAATTAAGATTTAACTAATAGTTTATGATGTTTCTCAATAACTTTTTTATCCCGACTATTGTCTTAATAAACATTATAAGCTCGCTTAGGCTACGGCAGGTAGCATAGTGCAATGGCTCTATTAATGAAACTTTTAGAGAGGAGCGCCATAATTTTTGTTTCTGTTGGTTTTGAGGTGATTTAAATTTTTTGTGGTTTTTACGTGTTTAAAAGATTTGAGTTCAAGGGCTTTTTGCATCCAGTTTTGGGCAGCGGCTTGCCAATCAATAATGGGTGTCTTCCCTCCTATAAGCCAGCCAGTGGCTTTGTAATGATTGTAAAACTTTTCTGCTATTGATTGTAGCTTTTTTTCCGGTAAGAGTTTTTGAAATTCATTTTTAAAAAAATTTTCAACTTCTTTCTTTTTTAAGTTTATAACCTTTTCATTTAATTTATCCTGTTTTATATAAGGTACCAATGCTTGTTTCACAGCTTGTGCCTGTACCCGTTCAGAACTCGTATCAAATTTGAGCAACTTGATTTTACTTCCTTTGTAAGGGTTGTGTGAAGGCAAGTATTTAATGTAACCCCAATGATCGAGTTGTTTGAGGCACCGGTGATAGGTTGCTTTTGAGCCAATTTTGGAGAGTTTCATTATTTCTTCGCGGTTGATGTAAAAGGTTTCCGGGAACCGGTTGAGGTTTCCAAGCTGAAATAGTGAGATATACAAGCTGATGTGAGTGGTGTTTAACCTGGAGTCTTTATAAAACTTAGCGAAAATGGCATTCATTTGCTTGATGTAGTTCATTCATTATCATTTATTAACATTACAGATTTTGTTATCCTCCATCATCTTTTCAATTTCCTCCAGATCGTAGTAAATGATCCCTCCAATTTTGGTATAGCTAAGTGTTCCATTAGCCCTCAGTGTTTGCAGGGTGCTATGGCTCATTTGAAGCATTTTTTTTACTTCCCTGTTTTTAATCCACTTGGTTTTTACAGTTTTTTCTATGGCCATTAAGGATCTTAGCTCGTTGATGACATCGTCCTTGAATTGGTCGAGGTCTGCTTGGGTAATGATTGGTGTTCCCATAATTCTAAAAATTTTAACAAAACCGGGAAGATGTTTTTTCAATTATTGGTTTCGACCCGGCTTTTAGTTTGTAAAATGGTTTGACTTTCGCATTGCAACGATGTATTGAGGTATTTTGAAAAACACGTAACTATCCCGTAGGTCTGGTTGTTTTTTAACATAATTTGGTATAAGCTGAATATTAAAGGTCAAAAAAACAATAGCCAATCACCAAAGAGGTAGTCGGAATAAAGTTGTATTGGTAGGTTTAAGAAGTACTGAAATGTAAAAGTTATTAACTTTAAAAACAATTAAGAATCTGTAAATAGCACTTTTGAGTCATGACTTTAAGTGCATTATGCTGAATGGCTAATATAAAAAAAATTACAAGCAGATAGATAACGTGAGAATTTCTACTTTACAGAGACTTGAATTGAGACCTCAACGGACATGGTTTGTATTACCTAAAGGTTTTTTCAATTTCTTCACGGAGGTTAAAGGTCATTTCTTCGAGGAATTTTGTTGGGGTCTTTTGTCTTGTTTTAATTTCTGAATATATTTTATAGACATCGCTAAGGTCCACATCTAGCGATTTTTCAAAAAACTTTGAGATTTTTTTAATATCCGTATTCCCATGATTTAAGACTTTACAGCTATGCAGACCATAAATCAATTCCACCAGTTCTGTTTTTGAGCCAGTCCATTGTAGGTTTGAGTGAGAATTTAAAGGTGTACCATATTTCAAGAAATTGTTAAGTGCACTGTATTTTGTTTTTAAGTATTGTAATAATTTTTTATATGCTTTTATTTTAGCCAGAAGTAAATCGTGATTGGTATAAAAACTTGGGTCGGTATGGTATGACTCATTACATATAGACCAAGATTCATTCATTGGTTTCAAGGTATAAAATAAAGAGTCAAGGCTAGTGAGGTTTAAAGATATGTACTGAACGAGTGAATCGTGTTTTTTGAAAAATTTTTTAATTTTTTGTTCTTGTCTGATTATGAATTCTTTTTTTGATGAAATGGACAATTCAGGGCTGTTGATTTCAAAAGTCCTAACTTCTTCATAAAAGATGAGGTTTGAAAGCACAGTACCTTTGTAGTCTTTAAAAAAGGATACTTCTTCATCTTGATTATCGAAGGAGTGTAAAATGGTATACTTTTTAAGTTTAGACAATTTAAGTCTGGAAAGAATGATTGCTTTATGAATTTTATCCATACATAAAAAATCATCACACTCTAACATGGCCATTTCTTTATTGAATACCTCAAGGATTGTTACATACTCTCTTTTCTTCATTTTGTACCAACTTTAATATAAACAATAAATACACTTACCTATAAATGAAAGGCTTATTAGTTTTGAAGTGTAGCAATCAACTCCATGGTAAAATTATCTTTTGCCTGTACATAGGCAAAAGTATTAAAGACCGTAGCACCCAATTTTCGTTTTTCAAAAGCAGCCGTAAGGCCAAAATCAATATTTTTATACCCTTGTTCCCCTGCCCTTTTGATTGTTTGATATAACAATATCCTGTAACTATTGATTTTGGTAACATATTCATAATCCATACCGACTAAGACAGGAACAAAGGTTGTGTTGTTGTTGTTATAACAACACATTACACCAATCAATTTTTCTTGATTGTCTTTAGGATAGATACATTGAAACTCCCAAAGGTCACTTTCATTCATAGCCCAGAACAGATTCTTGGGGTATGCAAACGTATTCAGGCCTAAGTTATTTTGTTTTACATTGAGGTAAAGTTGATATATTTGATCCAACTCGTGCTTGCAGGTTTTAGTTTTCCATTTCACTTCTACTTTTCCCAAAAAGGGTACAATATCTTTTCTAAAATGCTTTCTGGATCTTGAAGACAGTGAATTAACGAAAGTGGGTTCATTTATCCAGTTCAAGTTTTGGATTTGAGCTGTATCAGGCATTTTAATTTTTATGAACCCTTTTTTATGTAAAAAATCATTGAGTTTTGTATTTTCCATACGGAAATCCCTTAGTACAAACATTTCAACTGGAGATTTATTGTCTATGTTTTCCATAGTAGTTAGCAACATCTGGATTGCTTCTTCCCGTTTTGGGTGCTCTTCGTTTAAGAACCAATGATTACCTTCTGAAAGTAAGGATCCTGTACTCAATACTTTGTTTGACATATAATAAGGGTCTTTCCTTCTTTTAGATTCAATTTCTGTTGAAACCGATATAGGTGCCAACATGTCTTCTTTCCATAGGGCAATAGTCAAGAACGTAATAAGTACAGGGTTGCCCATTTTATCTTTAATTATGATGTAATGGAACTCCCAATTATTTTCAGAAGCTTGGTTATTAGAAAACACTTTTTCCATGAATGCCAGTCCATCCCAATCAAAGATAGAATTGTTTGCCATATGTTTATTCCATAAAGACTTTTCAACATCTGTAATTGAATTGAAGTGTTGCAATATTAAGTCTTGAGTGGGGATTTTATCTATTTTTGTTTTTAATTCCGGTAACTTAAATAGTTTACGTACCCTATTGAGATTTGTTTGAGTATCTTCCAGGGCTTTGGGGTAATGATAATTCATTGCTTCGACAAGAGCTGTTATTTCTCTCAATTGGTTGTGTCTTGAGATTGTAATTCTCACACCCGTATTCTTTACGGGCACTGCAGGAAAAAGTCCTAGATTTACAAAAAACCCTTCATCAAACAGACGTTTCACAAAGTTGTATCCAGTTTCCGGAACACCTGTCCCTACAAAAAAAACAGGGCTAAAATTCAGGTCCACCAACGGAAGGTTGGATTTCATCAATAACGAATTGAAGTGTTGAATTCTAACCTCAAGGTCTTTTTGCATTTCGTATATTTCATCAGAGAGATGGATATCTGCCGAAGCAATGGCGGCAGCAACAGAAGCTGGATCCAATTGCGCAGAGAATGTAAGAGGACCCCCAAAATTTTTAATTTTATCCCTTAGTTTCAAATTAGAACAAGCGAGCACAGCCCCTCCAGCACCAAAGGATTTACTAAGAGTACCAAATAATAAACAGTTTTCCGGAAGTGTTCCTAACTTGCTGGTAACATACCCGGTGCCATTTTTTCCAATCCAACTCATTCCATGAACGTCATCGAAGTACAGGTGCAGTTTGGGGTATTCTTTACATAACTTCATTAAATCACCCACAGGTGCAAAATCACCGAACATGGAGTAGACTCCATCAGCCATGTACCAAATTTTATTACATGTTTTACTAAGCTCCCTGATTTTAGACTCCAGCATTTCCATATTATTATGCCTAATCATCTCTACTTTTACACCTTTCGATTTTACCAATTGGACTGCATTCTGCACACTCCAATGCACTTGATGGTCTAGAATGACTCCATCATCATCTTCAACAGCAGAAGGGATGACAGCCAAATGACCCAGAGTACTGTTTTTAGTGATGATAATTGGTGTATTATACATTTGGGTTATCTTCTCTTCCAGTTCTGCGTATAATGGATGAGAAATATACGTTTTAGACAATGGGAACTGAGTCCCGTAATTTTCAATAGCTTTAATCGCAGCTTCTTTTAACCTTTGATCCTGCTCCAAGCCTAGGTAACCGGTTGTACCAAAATGAAAAAGGCTTTTGCCATTAATTTTAATTAGTCTTCCAGAAAATTTTTTGTCTTCTGCATAGAGATGTACAATGTTTTGACGACGGGCATTGTTAATTACTTCGTTTACCGTATTGATAAAGTTGTTATGTTTGATTTTAGCCATGATTTAACGTATTGGTTAATTGCTTTTTATAGTTAAACAAATTAATATTCTGTATCAATGAGAATAGATTCATGTGTTAAAAAAGAGTCTTTTATTTGCGAAGGTGCTTTTTAAAGCTATTAAATATTTTAAATGAAATTCTAAGAAAATTAATTAACCATTTAAAAAAATTCTTTTGAGAAAGATTTTTTTCCTTTTGAGTAAACTTTTTGTCAAACTATCTATAGTAAATCAAGTCAAAACATATCATTTCATATAGAATTCTTTGTTTTTTTTTAATTTAGTGATTAAAGAAGAGAAAAATACGATTTACCATGATTCTTCCAAATCAAGGAAAATATTCAGATTACTGGATATTTGAAGGCATTTTATTTTTTGTATATCACGAGATACCATTTTTAGACCTTAAGATTGCAAAAGCAGTTTTAAAAGAGCGTTTGGAATTTCAAGACGGCATGAGTTTTCCAATATTATGTGAAACCAAAGGAATACAAGACGCCAGTAAGTCGGCGCGCGATTTTCTTGCCCTAGAGGGTTCTATACTCGCAAACGCAGTTGCCATAGTTGAAAAAAGGATAGTTGCCCAAAGTATGATACAATTATATTTAAGACGCAACCAACCCTTAATCCCCACGGAAGTTTTTAACAATAGTCTTGAGGCCCAAAAGTTTCTATACCATTTTTTAAACAGTAGTCTATGAAAAGAATGATCGATATTCACCGACTGAACAGTATAAAAGAGTTATTGTTAGCAATTGCTGAAGGCAATCTGTCCTACCAAATTGATCGCTCACAAGAAGAAGATCAATTAGAGTCCATTGTTGTTCTTTTAAATTGGTTAACAGTAGAGCTACAAGCATCTTTATTATATTTTAGTACTTTTAATCCTAAGGGTAGTCAAAGTAAAACCATCACTATTTTATTTACTTTAGACCATCATTATAAAGTAACAAACCTAAATGATGATGCTTTAACATTATTGAACTTAGATAGAAATCGGGTTATTGGCAAGTCATTTTCACATTTTTTAAACAATCAATCTACTATAAGATGGAATGAAATCATTCAAGAAATTGAAGCAAAAAGCTATTATAGTACCAATGAAACTTTATATTTTAATTGTGGGCCATATTTAAGAAAAAAGTATCCATGTACAATACAGTCTGTTGACGCCAATAATTTAAAACAGCCGATCATTGTCATTACAAGCTTTGAATTTGTGCCACAAAAAAAACTCATTGAAGATGAGGTAAAATCAAGAAAAATTCAAGCAGTAATAGATGGACATATTCCTTCGAATCAACAGAACACACAAACCAGAACCGATACCCTGCCCAAACGCAAACCCAAAATGATGTTAAGCGACAGGGATGTAATAATTGCTCAGGACATACGTGATTATATCTTAAAAGAATTAGAGTATCCGATGCTTAGTATTAGTGAATTAGCCAGAAAATTCAATACTAATGAGTCAAAAGTCAAAAAAGCCTTTACTCAGTTACACAATATCAGTATCTTTAGGTTTTATACCGAGGAAAGACTTAAGCGTGCATCACATTTACTTGAGACATGCCGACTACCTATTTATAAAATAGCAAAAAAATCAGGTTTTAAAAACATCAGTCATTTTGCTACAGCTTTTAAAAAATATTATACAGTAAGCCCATCCGTATATAGAAAGTTATATAATAAAGATTTCAAATAATTTGATAAGTGACTGAAGATCATAGAAAATACTTCTTTTAAGAAAACAAATAATCCCTTAGAAAAAACATTTCTTCCCGAACTTTATCCCATATAAAAAGTATCGTTATGGGATTTCAATTAACATCGTTAAAGAAGATTCTTCTGGAGGTTCTCGTACTTCTTTTTATACTGTTGTTCGTTTATGCCAGTATCAGCAAACTCTTGGAATTTAATGATTTTCAAACCCAATTGGGTCAATCACCCTTATTAGGGGCTTTTGCAATACCTATTTCTTATGCTGTGATTGGGATCGAGCTAGTCACTTCTTTATTGTTAGCTTTTATAAAAACAAGAAAATGGGGACTGTATCTGTTTTTTCTGCTTATGGTCATGTTTACCACCTATATCATCATCATATTAAATTATACATCCTTCACCCCTTGCTCCTGTGGTGGGGTTCTAGAATCACTGGGTTGGACGGAACATTTAATTTTTAATATCATATGTATCCTACTTGCCATAGGAGCTATCTATTTCATACATGTAAAATTCTCTAAACAAAAACTCATGGGACTCTTAAGTCTATCTGCTTTAGGTATTATCCTGGTAATTGGTTTGTTTCTTTCCTCTGAGCAAGAAATCAAACGCAATAATGCCTTCCAAAGAAAATATAGCCCTCATGGTTTGGAAGAATTAGCGAATTTTCCCTTAGAATCCAATTCGTTTTATATTGCAGGTATTGCTAACAACCTCATCTATTTAGGCAACTATTTTGCCCCACTTTACTTAAAAGCAATTGATTTCCAATTAAAAACATCCAAGGAAATCAAGATTGAGATTGAAAATTACCAATTGCCATACAAAAGAGTGAGGATACAAGTAACCGCTCCTTATTTTTTTGTTGGGGATGGCACTGTCCCAATTCTATTCAAAGGCAACACGACTGACTGGAAAGCAGAAACATTCTCCAAGGACGATGCCTATTTTTATCAATTTACTTTATTGGACAGTACCTCATTGGCCATTTCTACTACCAGCACCAATACTAACACCAATGCGTTAGGGATTTTAAAGTCAATTAACGACAGTATTAAACTAAATCTTAATACCCAGGTATTAAAACAACAACAAAATGGAACCTTTGATACCGATGGTTTATTGCTTTATAACCACGAACTTCAAAAAATAATCTATGTATACTACTATCGTAATCAATATGTTATAACCAATAAACAACTAGAAAATATATCCCAAGGCAAAACAATAGACACCATAAAACAAGCACAAATAGATGTAGCCTATTATTCAAAAAAAGATGAATACAATCTAGGGAAGTCCGTATTGGTAAATCGAACGGCCTCAGTATTTGGCAAGCACCTATTTATAAATAGCGATAGACTGGGTAAATATGAAGATGAGGACGTCCTTAAATCTGCCAGTATCATAGACCAATATCATATAACGGATAACACTTACATCCAGAGTTTTTATTACTACCACCAACCCCTCAAAAAATTAAGGGAATTTAAAGTTTATAAAGATTTAATATTTGGTCTGGTAGATAATCAATTATGGATATACCAAATCAAACCAGAATATCAATATAATTAAGACATACGGCGCTGTATCAGGAGAAGGCCGAACACCTGTAACATAGTAGGCCATAAATTAAATTTTATATATTATGAAAACACTAGTTTTAAAAAGGGTACTACCCTTGATGGTATTTATGTTGGCAATAGTCTTTGCTTTTGCCACTGAGAACAATACATCCGTTATGGAAGATGCTCCAATAACTGGTTTCATTTATCAAAATGGATTTTGTGTTCCAGCACCCAAAGATTGTGATCAAATATCATTTATGCCTTGTACCTACAATGGTAATCAAGTTTATGCTGAGAAGTTTAGCGATACATACTGTCGTTTAAAGCTAACTCATAGTGGCTTGTAATTCAAACTGGAATGGAGTTATTAATAACTCCATTCCTTTTTTAAATAATATTCAAACCATTCAAAAGTCTCTAAGGATAAGGCCTCTTGATTATCAGGATTTATTAAATAATGAGTTTCATTATCAAACAAAAGCAACTTCCCTCC
Source organism: uncultured Xanthomarina sp. (assembly GCF_963971605.1). Classification (NCBI taxonomy): domain Bacteria; kingdom Pseudomonadati; phylum Bacteroidota; class Flavobacteriia; order Flavobacteriales; family Flavobacteriaceae; genus Xanthomarina; species uncultured Xanthomarina sp. Next base: position 106,249 of record NZ_CAXATZ010000004.1, on the reverse strand, counting down.
TTTGTTCAAACGTTTCATAGCCATAAACATACTAACAGATTGTGTCCAATTAACATTATAGTCTTCCTTCCCTGTCCATAATAATAATGGCGTTTCTAACTGTTCAATATGTGATAAAGGAGAGTTGTTTTTATATGCTTCTTTTAACTTATAATAAGAATCTCCCATACGATACTGCTGGTTCTCTAATCGCCATATTTGCTCTTTATTCCACTCCCAACCAATCTCGTGATAATATTGCACTAAATTTGTTACTGCTGCTCCAGCCACTGCTGCTGAAAATATATTGGTTTGTGTAACCAAAAAAGCGGTTTCATAACCCCCGTATGAATGCCCATATAATCCAATTCTATGCTTATCTACTGAGTATTTCTTCAATATACTATCTATAGCTGGTTCGATAGCTTTTAATATGGATTCACCAGGGTATTCAACTTCATAAGTAATAGTAGGAATAAAAACAAAATAATCATTAGTTAGATACCTCAGTAAATTAAATCCAGTATACTCATAGTCTGAAGGCGACTTGAACAATAGATCATCCTTAATAATCTTTTCATATAGTTTTACTATCATGGGATATTCTTTATTGGCTTTAAAATTTGCTGGATAAAAAAGTAAGCCCCTCAATGGGATACCATCTTGATTTCGATAGGTAAAAAACTCATGTTTGCCAAGGTCAAATGGTAAGAGTTTGGAGTTACTTTGGTGTATTAAGGCAGCATTTTTATTATTTAAATTTAATTTAATGATGGTTATGGGGCTATCAAACCTGCACTGTTTAAATATCAGATAGCCCCCCCTAACCAAAACATCTGATACTATCTTGTTATTAAAGTAAAGATTTTGAAGCCCCAATGTTTCATCCCATTTTGAATAGCCTGTATTAAAATTAGCATCCGTCACTTCCAAAACAAAGCCTTCCTTCAAGTTGTAACTAATACCAGAATGATTATTTAAAAGATGTAAATAATTCATATCATTCTTGTATTGATCACGACTAATTCTGTAAGTTATCTTACTTTCTTTACCACGGGTAATTCTTTCCTTTGTGTTTCCATTTGTCTCAATTAACCAAATATCGTAATTATCATAAAGGATTATATATTTCTCATCTTCAGACCAACCAGGGGCCCCAAATGGTTTCATATCCTTAACTCCAGAAACCTCATCTCTTTCAAAAGAAACATTTAATCCTTCTGTTAAGTTTACAGTTTGGTGTGTAATAGAATCATAAATCCACCAGAAACTATTCTTAAAAAAAGCAATATATCTACCCGAAGGGGATAAAGAAATAAAGCCTTGTTCATTGTATTGTTCACTTACTATAAGCTCATTTTCTCCAGTTATAAAATCTTTAAGGTACAAATCAACATCTTCAAATTGTTTATATTGAGGCTCATATTGCATTTTATTAAAAATCAACGCTTGCCTGTGATTAGGGTTATACTGTACCGAAGGATATTCCATATCGGTAATTGGAATTACTTTATTGGTTTTTAAATCCCATAAAGTCAAAAAGTAACTCTGTTCTTGTTCTTTATATTTCAGCATACGCGAATAAATCCAAGGATCAGTAGACTGCCATACTTCCATACTGCTTGGTTTTAAATTTGAATCCTTATCAGAAATACGATAGAAAAACACAGATAATCCGTCATCAGAAATATTTAAATTCTTATGTGATATACTTGATAACGGAATGAACTCCTGAAGTTCTAAATCATTTAATTTATAGCTTTTACCTGTTTCCATAAAATAATTAACCAAAGTACTGCTATTCTTACCTTGTTCTATATAAACAATAGAAGTCCCAGACCGACCTAGCTTAATCATATCATATGTTTTCTCCTTACTTTCTGCTACAAGTACCTCTGTTTTTTTTATACAGTCAAGCAAATATATTTTCGAAAATTCTTGATTCTTTTTACTAATTAAAAGTTGGGCTGTATCATTTACCCAGTAAAATTCATTAACACCACTATCCTTCCAAATATTCATGTCGCTTAAATCAATAACAATTAGTGTATGCGTATTATCAGTCCCTTGTTCTTTTAAAACCAAATACCTCCCAGAAGTATCAAATTCAAAACTCGAAATATTTTTAAATATCCTTTTTTTCTCTGTTTTTAAATTCAAGAGCGTGAAAGTATGATCTGGCTTAATAAAACCAAACCATTTGCTATCATTAGAATAACGATTCGAAACAATTTGTCCTAAGCTTATGGCATCTGTCGTTTCTGAATTTAATAAAAAGTAGTGTTCTTTACTTTTATAATTCAATTCTTTTACAGTTACCCAACGCCCATTCTCACTAACCTCTTGAATAAATACATCTTTACTCCACAAAGTGTCTAGTTCCTTTGTATATCTCATTTTAGTATCGGAGTTCTGAGCACAAACCCAACCACTATTTAAAATATAGAACACAACAAAAACACAAATTAAAAGAGTGTTCAGTCTGCTTTTATTTATATTATTAATATCCATTATTTTGTGGGGTCAGGTTAGGGTTTAATAATAATTCTGTTTCCGGAATAGGCATTAGAATATCCGTTATCTGCCAATTACTTTTTATAGGTGCTAAAACTTCTCCTGCCTTGTTTAATCGTTTCAAATCAAACCATCTATGTCCATGCTCTGTAAAAAGCTCTACTTGTCTTTCATGTAAAATAACTGCCATAAGTTCCGTGGTTGTAGAAGCTGTAGTATTTGACAAACCTGCACGATTCCTAATGACATTGATATCCTCTGCTGAAGCAAGGATATTTCCTAATTGAGCCCTAGCCTCAGCTCGAATTAAATACTGCTCTGCTAGTCTAAAAATGATGGAGTATTCCATAGATGCTCCTGTATTTTCTTGCAATTTATATTTATATGGTGCATACCAAATCTCACTACCATCTGTTACTTCAAGAACCCAGTGTTCTCTCCTTAAATCATCCGTTTCAAATGTTTCCGTAAATTCTGAATTCAATGCTACCAATACTGGAGGACCAGAACTAAAAATAAAAGTACCTGCTTCAAGAGTATTATCTCCTTCATTTTTTGGTTTCAATTGAAGGATAGTTGCCTGACTATTATTTAAAAATTCATTGGCAACATCTCCTTCAAAATAATACAACGAACTTGCATTGATTATGCTTGAACTTTCTGTTTCTGCAGCTTCCCAATTTTCTAAATACAAATAAACCCTTGCTAATAATGCTGACACGACATATTTGTTAGCTCTTATTCTTTCACCTGTTAAATCTGCCTCTCCAAGTAAAGTTTTACCTAAAATTAAATCATTCAATATGTAATCATACACAATCTCAGTTTCCATTCTTGACACTTGCTGATTAACAGTATAATCCGTTGTTGTTATATATGGAATATCACCAAATAAATTAACTAAATAGAAATGAGTTAAAGCACGTATAAAAAGCGCTTCTCCTTTTAATTGGTTTTTAACTTCTTGTGATAAACTTGGAGATGAGCTGATACCTTCAATAACCGAATTACAATTAAAAATTAAATTGTAAGAAGAACTCCATTGATTTAAAACAAGACCATTTGATGCAATAATTTGATGATTATAAAATTCCTCAAAGTCCGAACCAGAATTTGAATAATAATCCAATTCATCTGTATATAAACCATATAAAATACTCATACCATTGCTAGACCCTGTCAATAAAACATTGTCTCGCAAACTTGCATATAAACTTGTAACTGCGGCTGTTGCATAACCCTCGTCCAAGAAAACAGTTTCTTGATCAATTTGGCTTTTTGGGCTCTCAACTTCTAAGTAATCTTCACACCCTAAAAGTAAAAGGACAATAATCAATTGAAAAATATATTGGGTACCTGTAATTCGTTTTTGTTTTGTTTTCATTTGTATAAAAATTTATAATTCTAAAAATACTCGGATTGAATATTTTTTTAATGGAGGTAAAAAAGAAGAAAGTTGTTCAGGATCACCTCCTTTAAAATTTGTAAAGGTTAAAACGTTCTGGCCTTGTAAAGACAATGTGCATGTGGTAGAACTCTCTTTTTTTAATGGTAATTTATAAGAGAGTGAGAAACTCTTCAACCTTATAAAAGATGCATCAGAAATAATAGCTTGACTTTGTGTAAACTTTATATGAGAATAATAGGCCTCAAAATTATTTCCTGCTGTATACGCTTGAACATATCCTTGATTGCCATTAAACTGCCAATGATCAAGAACACTAATCGACTGGTTTTGCATAAACCCAGGAGGTTCAGTATTATAAAACTCATTTAGCCCATCCTTTTTTGTGAATTGTAATAGAAAATCTAAATTCCAATTTTTATATGTTAAAGAATTAGAAAGTCCACCATAAAATTTTGGAGATAAGTCCCCAATAACCTGCCGGTCTTCTATCGCAGTAATTTCTCCATCTTGATTGTAGTCCGTAAACTCATACAAACCTGTTTCTGTATTAATTCCTTCCAAATGATATAGTTTATAGATTGAAAGTGGTTCTCCTATAACTAGCTGGTTTCTGTATGTAGAGTTTTCTAATCCTTTAAAGGCTACTAACTTATTTTTAGGTATACTTAACTGGAGACCACTACGCCATTCAAAATCCTGACTTTGTAAGTTTATGGTTTGTACCCCTACTTCCCAACCATAATTATCAACAGTAGCATCAAAATTTGAATTTAAACTACTAAAACCTGTAGTAGTAGGCAGAGGGATTGCAAGCAACTGGTTATCTGATCGGTTATGATAATAAGCTACTTCAAAATTTAAATGGTCTCTCCATAAACTAACATTCATTGCTATTTCAAATTTCTTAATACGTTCCCATCCAAAATTAGCGTTAAATAGACTTGTAGGGGTTAGACCTATTTGTCCGTCATAAGAAACAGGTTCAATGGTATAGGTACTTAGATATTGATAATCTCCAATTTGATCATTACCTGCTGTACCGTAACTTGTTCTTATTTTTGCGAAATTTATCCACTTCTTGTTTTTAAGAAAATTTTCTTCAGTTAAAATCCAAGCTAAACCAATAGCCCCAAAGTTTGCAAATTGATTTCCAGAACCAAACCGACTGGAACCATCTCTTCTTCCTGTAAGGTTCACAATATATTTCTGCTTCCAATTATAGTTTATTCTAGCAAAAAGTGCAGCATATCGGTATTGCGAATTGTAATCAACTGTAGTCCTCAAATTCTCTGCTGAACTTAAATTGTTCATTTGTTGATTATTTACAAATCCAGAACCTAATAATCCAAATTCTTCCATCATTTGTTCTTGCATAGTCCCTCCTATGGTCAATCTAACTGTCCCTTGTGCTATGTCTTGGCTAAAATCCAGTTGTGGCTCAATAATCCAAGAGGTTCTTTCTGCTTCATTTTTTTCAGCATTAGAAGAACTACTTGTCAAACCATAAGCAGGGTTATATATGGTATGCGGATTTAATTGAAGTTCATCCATGTTTGAACGGGTATATCCCAAATTCACTTTTAAATCTAATCTCTTTATGAAACTGTAACTCAAAGTGGCATTAGCCAACAAGTTGCTCAACTCATTTGTATATGTGCTCGCCAGTGCTGCAAATGGATTATTCCAAGTAGAATTTTCCCAATTTAAATTTCCTTCATCATCATAAATTTCAGGTGCATTTGGTGGTAGATATTTTGCAACCCTGATAAGGTCACTAGTGGGTAAACAATTTTTATCTAGCCCATAATTGGTAGTAAATTGCAATTTTAATCTCTCATCATTGGATTGGTGACTTAACGTAGTGTAAACTGTATATTTTTTATAATTAAAATCCATTGGAAATACCGTAGTCTCCTCCATAAAACTTCCCCCAATTGCAAAGCGAGTTTGGTCATTTCCACCAGATATGGCAGCTCTAACTGTTTGGTTATAACCTTCATTCCCTACAAACTCTTTTTGCCAGTCCGTATAGCGATTCCTATCCCAAGTCCCATTAATATCATAAGCATAACTAGGATAATTAGTAATCCCATCATTAGCAAAAGCCTCTTCTCTCATAGCTAAATATTGCTCTGAATTAAGTAATTCTGACATTTTAGTTACTGTTACCAAACCAGTCGATACATCTAAGCTTATTTTTGTTTTTCCCTGCTTTCCCTTTTTAGTCGTTATTAGAATAACACCATTGGATCCTCTTGAACCATAAATAGCTGTGGCATCGGCATCTTTTAACACTTCTATTGAAGCTATAGAATTAGGATCTAAAGTGTTTAATGGATTAATAATACCTCCAGGTAATACCAAACCACTTAGGTTTTGATTGCTTAAACTCCCCAAATCATAGGGTACCCCATCTATAACATACAAGGGTTCATTGCCAGCAGTAATGCTATTTTGTCCACGAATTCGAACCGTATAACCTCCACCTGCCAGTCCTGTAGTTTGTGTAATATCTAATCCTGCTACCCGACCTTGTAACGCTTCTAAAGCCGTATTTACAGGCTGTTCCTCTATAACTTGAGCATCTACTTTAGCTATACTCCCCGTACGCTCTCGTTCCTTAACTGTATAATACCCTGCATTAATAACCACCTCTCCCAATGCCGTGGCATCTTCTTGTAAGACCACATCTATGGTTCGTTGGTTGCCAACAACAAGTTCCAGGGTCTTATAGCCCAAATAAGAAATTTGTAAGGTATCCGTAGTTTGGGCATCAAGCTCATAATGCCCGTCAAAATCAGAGACGGTGCCTTTAATAGTATGTTTAATAATGATACTGGCTCCAGATATGGGGGCTTGCCCATCCGTTATCTGCCCGGAAATCAAGTGGTTTTGGGCTGGAGCAACATAATAAAAGATAAAAAACAGGAGGCAACAGCTAAAAAAAGGCCGTATCCGAAACAAATAATAAGTTTTTGTCATAACTTTGTAATGGTTAAATGGTTTATACTATTTTAACTACCGACTCACTCCCATGGTCGTCCAAAACTCAGGAGTGGGTCTTTTTTTTTATAGTGTATTGGTTTGGTTTACTTAGTCTCAAAGCAAATACCATAAGCTATAATGAATTTGTCACAAACGTCACTTCGAGTAAAACCAAGAAACCAGGTTTTGTATCGAGAAGCAAGTCAGTTCGAGTGTTTTTTTGTTCCTCTATAAGGAACAAAAAAATGTATCGAGAAGACCCTAACAACAAAATCATTAAACATCAAAATTTTTCACATCATAGGCAACATAAGTTTTAAATTAAAAGGGGAAGGCCGTTTTAAAAGAGCCGGGTGTCCTACCAACCCCAACGGCCTAGAATTCCCCATAACTAATTCTGTAAACTATTTGCAAATCGTAAAATAAAAGAAGGGTCACCAAGAATCAATAAGCTGTAACCATAGGGCATAAAAAAAGGCATGGAACTCAGCTTACTGCCCTTGAGGTACTGGTATACCTTGCAACAATAAGAGAGCCCACGCCCAAAGACGTGAGCATCATACTTATTATCTCGCTGCAAAAATTACCAGTTTTCAAGGACGAGACTCTAAGCGAATGCTTCAATAATTCTGTTTGAAGAATCGCAAATTTATATAATCTATAACAAATATATAAAAATATTTCATTTGGGGATATAAACCCAAAAGAAATATTTCAAATAATATGAACTTGCCTTTAATATAAAGGTATTATGAAGGATATTTTTACTCAATTTTTAAAAGAGTTTGGAAAGAATGTTAAGAAGGAAAGAGAATCTAAAAATCTTACTCTTCAAGATATGGACTTCCATACTGGTATTGATTTCAGTGATTTTAATAAAATTGAACAAGGAAAAACAAATATAACATTCCGTACGTTACTAAAAATAGCAAAAGGGCTAAAAGTTCATCCAAAAAAATTATTAGATTTTGATATGGATTCAGACAAAAATTAAAAAAAATTATTCTCCCATTTTTCTAAAAAATGAATACTTCTCAAGTAGGTCTCCATCATCAAAACTAGTCAATTCTTTTATTTTATTTTCAATAGTACAGTATTTTACTTCAACATAGAACTTAAATATTGAATATAAAGCAAATCTCTGATTGCCATTTATGAAATATTCTATAAAAGTACCTTGATTAAATGTCAAATCAAATTTAATATGATTATCAAGTTCATTAAATTCATTAATTGTCATTACATTTTATCTATTATTGATATTTCCCCAAAAAGTTCTAAATAATCTGTTTTACTAAACCATTTGGACACAGAACGTTGATCTCCATCATGTTGCCTCCAGAGGGTCATTTGGACTTTGTCATTTTCATATGCTAATAGCAAACTATCATGTTCAAACTGCAATAAATAGTCACCATCAAAACAGTATTTTAATCTATTTTCTCACAAAATTTTTGTATCTTTAAGTCAAGTTCTTGAAAGTCAGACAGTATCAAAACAGTCTAAAATAAATGACAGTTATTCGTCAGTTTTACGATACAGACAAAATGAGATTCCTTATAAACACTATGGTTCACGAGACAGGTTTGAATCCTGTCGAGGTCACTAAAAACCAATTCCTAAGAAAAAACGCCAAGTTCCTTGAGCGTTTTTTTTGTTGCATTGTTTTCATAACGTACTTTCCAACTAGGTCTTCATTTAATCTTGAAATCTTCTTGAAAAAATGCACATTTGTTCTATCCAATTGCTACAGCTCTTTTAATCTCGTTTTAACAAGACTTTAGTTTTAATTAATTCCTTTCCATTACAACTATTCGTAAATTTGGTAAAAAGCGACATGGAAAAAGACAAAACCATATGGACCATAGGGCATTCTACCAGAACAGAGGAAGAATTCATTAACATGCTTAAAGCCTTTAAAATTGAACAATTGGTAGATGTTAGGCAATTTCCGGGATCCAGGAAATTTCCTCATTTCAATAAAGAAGTATTGGAAGTTACATTAAAAGAACACGATATAAGTTACAAGCATTTGTTGACTTTGGGAGGACGAAGAAAAGCGAATCCAGAATCGAAAAACACAGCGTGGAGACATCCAGCCTTTAGAGCTTATGCCGATTATATGGACACCGAAAAATTTAAAACAGGTCTTAAAGAACTTGAAGATTTGGCAAGTAAAAACCGAACTGCCATCATGTGTTCTGAAGCTGTTTGGTGGCGTTGCCATCGTTCCATGATTTCCGATGCCTTAAAAGCCAACAAGTGGGAAGTGCTGCACATCATGGCACTAGATAAAGAAACCGAACACCCGTATACCCAACCTGCAAAAATAACAAACGATCAATTAAGTTACCATTGAGCAAATTCTTGTTTCCTTTTAGCTTTGATGGACTTAAAATGTGGGCTGTCAATTAACCCTTAATTATTTCTTTTAAAAAAACACCCCTTTAAATTACCAGAGTTCCTAAAGGGCTTTTTTTGTTAGCTTATCTTAATTAAAAGTCTTAAATTGTAAGAGTTTCCTGAATGTGATCAATTATATCAAAATAGATCTATTAAGACATGTAATAATTGTAACTAAAAACCCAAATGGATCTGTTTGTAAAAATTACAATCCCAACATAAGAAATCACGTAAAACGAAACCAGAAAATCCTAATAAGGGAGTAACCCTCAAAAAAATATGCAATGAATATCCAAAAAAAACAAATAGTAATTACAGGAGGCGCTGGAGGCATTGGCCAAGCTTGCGCAAGGGCTTTTAAAAAACACCCTTTGGTTTTAACGGATTATTCACAAGATAAGGTTAATGAAACTGTGGAAAATCTATCAAAAGAAGGATTTGATGTTTCCGGGATTGCCTGTGACATCACCTCTAAAAAAGACATAGAAAAACTCATCCAATTCGTTTCAAACAAGGGCGAATTTAAAGCATTGATACATACGGCTGGTGTAAGTGGAACCGTTAAGGATCTAAAAAAAGTATACACTATAGATTTAGTGGCGACAGAACTTTTAGTGGATGCCTTTTACAAGCTTGCCGTTAAGGATTCGGTAGCTGTTTTATTAGCTTCCATGATGGCACACACTGTGCCTCCCAACGAAATATATGATGATGCCCTTGTAAATCCACAAGCATCAGATTCATTTGATATTGTAAGCAAATTTGTGAACAATGATTCAGACGTGATGTATAACTTTGTCAAACGAGGTGTACAACTATTAACAATTAAAAACGCTAATAAATGGGGAGAAAAAGGTGCGAGAATTGTATCTGTTTCTCCAGGAGTCATTGAAACGCCCATGGCTTTAAAAGCTGCACAAGAACATCCAAAACGCATGGAGAAAATCAAACAAGCCACTCCTTTAAAAAGAAATGGCCAACCAGAAGACGTTGCAGATGTTATTTACTTTCTAACTAGCAATGCTGCACGTTTTATTACAAGTACAGATATTTTGGTGGATGGAGGCGTTGTTCACAACATTAAAAAAATGACTTAAGTTCATTAATATAAATCAAATCTTAAATACTAATTAAATAAAAATCAAAACATAGTACCATGAAAAACATAATCATACCTGTTGATTTTTCACAACAATCAGAATTTGCACTACAAACTGGTGCCATATTAGCTAAAAAACACGATGCAACCCTACATGTATTGCACATGCTGGAATTGTCTGATGCTTTAATTTCCATTTCCAGCAATGAAAGCAAAAATGAAATGTTGTTTATGCTTTCCTTGGCCAAAAAAAAATTTGAAGCTTTTTTAAATAAGCAATATTTAGAAGGTATAAATGTCATTCCAGTAATAAAAAAACATAAAGTTTATAAAGAAGTTGATGCAGTAGCCAAAGAATTAAATGCCGATTTAATTATTATGGGCTCACAAGGCCTTACGCTTCAAGATGGTATTTTTGCAGGATCCAATGCAGAGAAAATGGTCAGAAACAGCAGCACACCTGTCTTAATTGTTAAAACCGAACCTAATAATTTCGCCCTCAACAACGTGGTATTGGCTACAGATATGAGTTTAGAAAGCGTAAACGCTTATGAGAACGCCAATCAATTTCTCTCAAAATTAGGAAGCAAGGTGCATTCGGTTTATGTTAACAGACCAAACAATGGTTTCTTGAGTTCGAAAGAGTTCAAAAGAAAAGCAGAAGAATTTAAAATGGCAGGTGGATCGAACAAAATAGATTTTATAGCTGGATATACAATTGAAGACGGTGTGATTCAATATGCTGAAGAAACAAACGCTGATGCTTTGGTTATATTAACAAATGCAAGAAAAGGATTAAATCATTTAATTAAAGGTAGTATCTCTGAAAATCTTGCAAACCATTCAAGACGTCCTGTAATGACTTTTAAACTGTAATCAATAACCAATTAATCCTTTTCTTTAAAGAATAGGTAAGGGTTCACATGTCATAACCAAATTAACAAGTATTAAAAAGACAACCATGGAAACAACATTTTTTAAATCTATTAAAGAAGCTATCAAACATTGGTACATTCCTGTATTGGTAGGATTATTTTTTGTTATTGTTAGTGTCATTGTGTTTATATCGCCAGCCGGTTCATTATTGACCTTATCCATTCTTTTTGCACTTTCATTTTTATTTGGTGGCTTGTCGGAAATTATCTTTTCTATATCCAACATGCATCAATTGGAAAATTGGGGTTGGTCCTTGGCATTTGGCATCATTACATTTATTGTTGGTACATCTCTGTTAATCCATCCTGCCCTATCCATTAGTGTGCTGGCTTTTTATATAGGTTTTATCATTTTATTTCGTTCGGTTGCTGCCATTAGCTTTGCTTTGGATATAAAAAAATATGGCAGTAAAAATTGGGGTGTTTTATTGGCTCTTGGTATTCTAGGGATTGTTTTTTCATTCATACTTATTTGGAATCCCATATTTGCAGGTATGAGTGTTGTTGTTTTAGTGGCATTAAGCTTTTTGTTCACGGGACTGTTTAGTATATACTTGGGTCTACAGTTACGACAAATCCACAAATCGTCTAAATCCATTTCAGCAGAACTAAAAACCCGTTATGATGACCTTATGGATGAGATTCGGGAAGAATGGGATGATTAAAAAAAAGATGAAAACTAAAGATATCAGTTCAGCAAGTTTTAAAAGCTTTCAGTGAAAAATCAACCTAAAATATCACATACAATAAGCTAAAAGCAACAGAACCTTGCATTCATTATTAATTAAAACCAACTTAAAATGAAAGACGAAAAACCAAAACTCACAAGACAAACTGGAGCACCAGTTGGAGATAATCAAAACGTACAAACTGCTGGCCCACGAGGCCCTCTATTGATGCAAGATGCCTGGTTTCTGGAAAAAATGGCAAATTTTGATCGTGAAGTCATTCCTGAAAGAAGAATGCACGCTAAAGGATCTGGAGCCTTTGGTACATTTACTGTTACGCACGATATTACCAAATACACCAAAGCCAAAATTTTTAGCGAAATGGGTAAAAAGACCGAAATGTTCAGCCGATTTTCTACAGTTGCAGGAGAAAGAGGTGCTGCTGATGCCGAAAGGGATATTAGAGGTTTCGCATTAAAATTTTATACCGAAGAGGGTATTTGGGATTTGGTAGGAAACAATACACCTGTATTTTTCTTTCGCGACCCTATGAAATTTCCTGATTTGAATCGTGCCGTAAAACGCGATCCTAAAACGAACTTACGAAGTGCCAATAACAATTGGGATTTTTGGACCTTGCTACCGGAATCTTTGCACCAAGTGACTATTACCATGAGTGATCGTGGTATACCAAAAGGGTATAGACACATGCATGGTTTTGGAAGCCATACCTTTAGTTTTATCAATAAAGACAACGCTAGGTATTGGGTAAAGTTTCATTTTGTGTCGCAACAAGGCATTAAAAACTTATCTGATGAAGAAGCTATGAAAATAGTTGGGATGGATAGAGAATCGTCACAAAGGGATCTTTTTGATGCTATTGAAAGAAAGGAGTTCCCAAAATGGAAAATGTACGTACAAGTGATGACGGAAGAAGAAGCAAAAACATATCGTTTTCATCCTTTCGATTTAACAAAAGTATGGTCCAAAAAAGACTTTCCGTTAATTCCTGTTGGCGAATTCGAATTAAACCGAAATCCGGAAAACTATTTTCAAGATGTAGAGCAAGCTGCTTTTAATCCATTAAATGTTGTGCCTGGTATTGGCTTTTCACCAGATAAAATGTTACAAGGACGCTTATTTTCTTATGGTGATGCACAACGCTATAGATTGGGTGTAAACCATTATCAAATTCCTGTAAACAAGCCAACGTGTCCTTATCATTCCAATCATAGGGATGGCACCATGCGTGTAGATGGCAACCATGGTGGCACTTTACATTACAACCCAAACAGTTATGGCGAATGGCAAGAGCAAACAGATGCAAAAGAACCACCTTTGGAATTGGACGGAACGGCTTATTCACACAATTTTAGGGATGATGATGAAGATTACTTTACACAACCAGGCGATTTGTTCCGTATTATCAAAGCCGATGGCAAAGATCAGCTATTGTTTGATAATACTGCAGCTCAAGTTGGTGGCGCAGAGAAATTTATTCAAATCCGACATATCAGAAACTGTTTTAAAGCCGATCCAGAATATGGTGAAGGTGTGGCAAAAGCACTAGGTTTAACGATGGATGAAGTTAATAAATTCGATATGACACCATATGACAAATGGGCACCAAGACCAAGTAATGGATAGGCTGATAGAATTTTGTCTATAATGACTGATATCATTTGTACATCACTGGTAAAGCCATAAATTACTTTTTTTCTGATTTTGTTACTTCAATTTAGATTTTAAATGGAAGCAGGAACTGTTGCATGATTATTAAGCACTAATACTAACAAAAATAAATCTACAATGAAGAAGAAGTTCTTTAATGCGAAAATGTATCAATTTTGCCAGCAGCCTTTAACGGGAAAATCGATGCATTGTTCTGTGAAAACAAAGCCGATATTTTTGGCAACTACAAAGAAGAAAACAATACCATAACGGTTACCCTAGGTGAGGAAAGCGACAACGCTATCTCCTTGATGAACCTTGCTGTCATAAAAACATTTTTAAACGGTGGCGACGTGTATTTGTTATATGGTGAATTGACCATTAAGAACGTTACCAAGGATGTAATTTTCAACGTGCATTATGGTGGAACCGCCAAGAACCAACAAGGTGAAAAATTGGGTATGAAGACCGAAACAACCATCAATAGATTTGATTATGATATTGATTACGACCCAACGGCTGCTGGGATTGGGAAAGAGGTGAATATTGTGGTCCACCTTCAATTCGCAAAACAATAATTTAAAACTAAACACATGAAAAATTCAGCAAAAACAGTAGTGGAAAATATGTTCGCTGCATTTAGCAGTGGTGATGCCGATAAATTTGTAGCAACCGTTTCTGACGATACTGTTTGGATTTATCATGGGACACAAATTATCCCGAAAGGACGGTTTGAGAAAAAGGAAGGTGTAAGGGCTTTTTATAATAATATTATGGAAAGAACCGAAATCATCAATTTTGAACCACTTCAATATATCGTTGAAGACAATATGGTTGTGGTCCTAGGACGCGAACATCAAAAAGTGAAACGATCTGGTAGGGAACTGAAACAAGATTGGGTCCAGATTTATACCGTTGAAAACAATTTGATTACAAAAATGGAAGAATTTGCAACTTCGGAAGAGGTGACTAAATAAATCTAAAATCATGAATAACGAAACAACAAACAATAATCCGCTTATATGCGATATAGAAACTGGGATGTGTGAGACAACTGGTGAAACAAAAGATAATTCATCCCAAAACACTGTAAAGTCCAATGAGAAATCTATAAAACTCATTTATTATACCGATCCCATTTGTTCATCGTGTTGGGGAATCGAACCACAATTGCGTAAACTAAAATTGGAATATGGCAATGCCATAGATATGGAGTATAGAATGGGAGGTTTATTGCCCGATTGGAGTTACAATAGTGGAGGCATTGGCAAACCATCAGATGTGGCTAGCCATTGGGACGAAGTAAGTCTGCATTACGATATGCCTATTGATGGCGACCTGTGGCTGGAAGACCCTTTGGATTCCTCCTATCCACCATCCATAGCGTTTAAGGCAGCGCAATTTCAAGACCAAAACAAAGCCCAATTGTTTATGCGGGAAATAAGGGAAATGGTTTTCTTGAAAAAGAAAAATATAGCCAAATGGGAACACTTGGAAACTGCAGCAAGGAAGGTTGGTCTTAATGTGGAACAATTAAAAACCGATTTTGAGGGTAAAGCAAAAGAAGCCTTTGCAGAAGATTTAAAATTAGGAAAGAAATTAGGCGTCAGAGGATTCCCAACAATTTTCTTTATAGACCAAGCTGGCCATACCGAAACCGTTTATGGCACTAGACCTTATGCGTTTTACGAAATGGCGATTTTAAAATTGAACCCAAACGCTACAAAAAGTGAATATAGCAAAAACTGGGAAACCTTGTTTTCTACTTATCCATCGCTTACTGCAAAAGAATATGCTGAATTATCTGGAACACCACGAAACGAAAGTGAAGTAATTTTGAATGACCTTTCAACAAAAGGATGCTTAAGTAAAATAACCACAAAAAATGGCGCAATGTGGAAGATTAAAAAATAAACTTTTAAAACTTTAAACATGGGAAAATATACAAGTCTATCCGAAGCCATCAATGATCTTACAAAAAAAGGCTACACTTATAATTTCAACATAAAAGAAGATTGTATAGAATGTGCCGAAAACCAAAATCAATTGCAACCTGAAGAGTTCCTTATAGATGAAAAACATCGGTTTCAGGAAATGTCTGATGTGGATAATGAAAGTGTTTTATATGCCATTTCATCAAAAGATGGCAAATTAAAAGGCCTGTTGGTAAATGCCTATGGTATTTATGCCGATTATGCATCGTTTAAATTGGTTCAGAAACTCAATAGACCAGAAAAATAATTTTACATAGTATGTCAAACATCAAACTTATTATAGAAGAACGAGCTGCCAATATTGGTAAATTTATGGTAGGACGTTTATTGCCATTTCGCCAAAAACGAATGGTTGGGCCTTTTATTTACATTGACCATATGGGACCCGTTAAATTAAACGAGCGCCAAAACTTTGATGTGTTGCCACATCCACATATAGGGCTTTCAACACTTACATTTTTATTTGAAGGTAGCATTATGCATCGCGATACGCTTGGAAATGAAATAGAGATAAAACCAGGTGCTGTCAATTGGATGACAGCCGGAAAAGGAATTGTACATTCCGAGCGAACTCCAGAGTATCTGCGAGACTCGCCACTATACATGCATGGTTTGCAAATTTGGGTGGCTTTGCCAAAAGATTTGGAGCAAATGGAGCCACAATTTTCACATATTGAAGAAAAAGACATTCCTGCATGGACCGATGGCGACCTGCAGTTTAAACTAGTGGCTGGCGAAGCTTTTGGTAAAAAATCGCCAGTACCTATTTTTAGCAACCTGTTTATGCTAGAAATAAAAAGTAAAACCAAACAAGTGGTAAATATTGGTAATGCACTTTATGGTGAAGCTGGATTGTATATTTTAAATGGTGCCATTGAGAGTGAGGGAAACATTTATGAACCCAAACAATTGCTGGTGGCAAAAGACAGCACTCTTTGCGAATTTACAATTCAGGAGAACAGTACCATTTATATTTTTGGAGGAGAGCCTTTTCCCGAAGAACGCTTTATCGATTGGAATTTTGTGGCTTCAGATAAAGAATTAATTGAAAAAGCCAAACAAAAATGGAAAGATCAAGCCTTTGATAAAATTAAAGGAGACGACACAGAATATATCCCGTATCCTAGCATTAAAAGAGCATAACCACTAAGCACATCCAAGACTACCTTAGATATGTTCCTGAATAAGCTTTTTAAATAATTGCTGTGACATTTGTTGAAATTTCAATCAATGCGCTTCTAAACAATTATTGGATCAGGATAATGTGTTGAAGTGTTACATTTTAACTACAACTTATTTAAAACCTATCTTGAAAATTTTTAAAAGGTAAAAAGCATTTAAATACATTTAAAATTCAAAATTAAAAGAATAAATTAGTCATCTGTTTTATTTTGTACACAGGAATTATCCATATGATAGAGTTTATAGAAACACACAAACAAGATATTATTTACAGTATAACTGTAATTGCTTTAATATTTGCTTTAAGGATTTTAACCAATAGACTACACCTATGGTTGATTAAAGAAAAAAAACGAAAGTTTCCAAACGATCCTCCTAGAGCTTCCAATTTATTAAAGAGAATCTTAAACACGCTTTGGCTGGTTTTGGGCATTATTGCATTAAGTTATCTTTTTGTTGAAAACCAAAACAAAGGGGTAATTATAGAAAACTTTAAAACAGCTCTTTATATAGGCATTGTCCTGGCCATTACCATTATTGTGGCAACTACGGTTAATTTGTGGTTTAAGATAGATATCAAGAAAAAAATAGAAAATCAACACGATCCCACCAGTTTTAAGTTTTTAAGGTATGTGGTTCTTGCTGGCATCTATTTTATTGGGGGCATGCTTTGTCTTTTGGCTTTCCCTTCCTTAAAAGGCGTTGCACAAACGGCTTTGGGTGGTGCCGGAGTCATAACCCTAATTGTAGGTATATCATCGCAAGAAGCTCTGTCCAACCTTGTGGGAGGCTTGTTTATAATTTCCTTTAAACCTTTTAGAATTGGGGACAGGGTAAAAGTTACAGACACCATGGTTGGTACAGTAACAGATATTACTTTACGTCACACAGTGATTAGAAATTTTGAAAACAAGATGATTGTAATTCCAAATTCCATAATTAACAAAGAAAAATTGATTAATTATGATTTGGGTGAGTTAAAATGTTGCGAACGCATTGAAATAGGGATTTCTTATGATAGTGACATCGATTTGGCCAAACAGATAATGAGGGAAGAATGTGAAAATCATCCCTTGATATTAGACAATAGAACAGAGCTGGAGAAAATGGAAGGTTTGCCAATAGTAAAAACGGCCTTGACACAACTAAACGATTCTTCCATGACTATAAGGGCCTGGTCTTGGGCCAATAATTATTCTGATGCCTTTACTTTAAGATGTGATGTATTGGAAAGCATAAAAAAACGTTTTGATAAAGAAGGTATAGAAATTCCATTCCCTTACAGAACCCTTGTTATGAAAAGCGAAAAAACTGCTAAAGAATAAAGTCTTTTTTGAATTTTATTTTGAAGTTTAAACTATTTCTGCACTTAAACCTGCATCCAACAACATGGAACACCTTGGCTCAAGTTCTTTGTATGCGCCAGTTTTAACTGTACATTTACCTTTGTAATGCACAATTATGGAACATTGTTCGGCTTGTTCCGGCGTGTGTTCACAAGCATAAATTAAAGTGTTAATAACATGATCGAAGGTGTTTACATCGTCGTTATATAAAACAATCTCATTGTTTTTTTGTTCTAAAGCATCAACACTACCTTGTTCTTGTATTTTTTCTTTAGTACTCATGGCTATTTCTTTTAAACTACTAATTTAAAAATTTTAAAGCAACCCATTGGTTTTTTTCAATAGTTTCAACGAGTTTTAAGTGATGTTTATTGCATGCTTGTTCAATAACCGGAATATCATCTACATAGAAACCACTTAAAAACAAGGTGCCATTTGCATTTAAACTTTTCACATAGGCTTCCATGTCATTTAACAATATGTTTCTATTGATGTTTGCTATAATCACATCGTAAGACCTCCCTTCCAATAAATTTGCATCTCCTTCACATACTGTTATGTGTTTACAGTTATTTCGATCCACATTTTCCAAACTGTTCAAATAACACCAATTATCGTAATCTATGGCATCTATTGGCTTGGCTCCTTTCATTTCTGCTAAAATGGCCAAAACCCCTGTGCCACAACCCATATCCAAAACCGATTTTCCATCAAAATCGTTTTTTAAAATATGTTGAATCATCATGTGCGTGGTTTCATGATGACCAGTTCCAAAACTCATTTTTGGTTCTATAACAATATCAAATTTTGTATCAGGTTTTTCATGAAAAGGCGCGCGAACAGAACATTCATTTTCAACCACAATAGGGCTGAAATTCTTTTCCCATTCTTGGTTCCAGTTTACTTGTTCTATTTCTTCAAATGAATAATTTATCTCAAATTCTTCTGAATTCAAAATCTGGATATCCTCTAAAATAGCATCATACCAGTCATCCTTTTGAATATAAGCTGTCACGCCTTCTTCGGTTTCCACAAAACTTTCAAAGCCTGCATAACCTAATTCAGCTATTAAGATTTCAGTAGCTGGCTGCAAAGGATTTACCTTAAAATAGTAACCAATATATATAGTATTAGACATAATCATTATTAAGTTTCATAGAGATTCGCACAGAATCACAAGGTTTCTCAAAAAGCATTAACTATGCTGTAAAAATCTTCAGCATTTAATGCTGCTCCACCAATCAAGCCTCCATCCACATCTGGTTTTGAAAAAATTTCTTTAGCGTTACCAGGTTTTACAGATCCACCATATAAAATAGAAACTGTATTTGCTGTTTCATCACCATATTTTTTGGATAATGTTTTTCTAATAAAAGCATGCATGTCCTGAGCTTGTTCTGGACTTGCCGTTTCACCTGTTCCAATAGCCCAAACAGGTTCGTAAGCCAAAATAATATGTTTAAAAGCATCTGCTTGTAAATGAAACAGGGCATGTTTAATTTGGGCTTCTACGACAGTTTCTTCCTTTCCCGATTTTCTATCAGCAAGTTCTTCTCCAAAACAAAAAATAACACGCATATTGTTTTTTAAAGCTGCATCTACTTTTTTAGCCAACAAATCATCGGTTTCGTTAAAATAAGCACGACGTTCGCTATGCCCTAGGATAACGGTTTGCACACCAACACTTTTAAGCATGTCTGCACTAATCTCACCTGTGTAGGCACCAGATTCTGCAAAGTGCATGTTTTGAGCAATAACTTCAATGTTTGATTGTCTTAGGGCTTCAAAAGCATGCCAAAGATTTGTAAAGGTTGGTGCAATCATGACCTCTGCATTTGACGTTTGCGATTGCTTTTTAAGTTCAGTGATTAATGATTCTGTCATAGCTAAATCATTATTCATTTTCCAGTTTCCTGCAACAATGTTTTTTCTCATAATTCTTTTATTCTAAAGTTACTTTAGGGTCCAACCAAGCATAAATAATATCCACAAAAATATTGATAATTATAAACAACAAGGCTATAATTAACACAGAACCCATGATTACTGGTAAATCCAGTGTGTTTAAAGCATTTACTATTTCTTTCCCCAAACCATTCCATCCAAAGATGTACTCTACAAAAACAGCTCCAGCCAACATGGAGGCAAACCAACCAGAAATAGCAGTAACTACTGGGTTTAGAGCATTTTTAATGGCATGTTTTCTAATAATTTGAAACTCGCTTAAGCCTTTAGCCCTAGCTGTACGAATATAATCTTGATTGAACACTTCCAACAACGAATTTCGCATGAGTTGAATAACCACAGCCAAAGGGCGAATGCCCAAAACTATGGCTGGTAAAATTAAGTTTTTCCATTGAATGTGCATGGCTTCGCCATAATCGTCCAATTCGTATAAACTGCCTGTCATTTCCAAATGGGTATATTTATGAAGCACAAAACCAAACAACCAGGCAAATAAAATGGCACTAAAAAACGAAGGTACGCTCATACCAATTGTACTAACTATTTGAATGGCTTTGTCTAACCAAGTATCTTTGTACAATGCCGAAACCACGCCCAATACCAAACCTATTAATAGGGCAATACATATGGCGCTTACTGCCAACACAAAGGTATTTGGAAGTGTTTCTGCCAACACCTGACTCACCTTTTTGCCTTGTTTGGTAAAGGATTCCCTTAAATAAGGTAATTTTATAACAGTTGTTGTATTTCCTATTGAAAATAAGGATATTGCTGAATATTTCCCTTCTCTTAAATAGGTGTAATCCGTTTTTGTTTGCGAATGAAACGAGATTGGCGATAAATCGTTTAAATAATAAAAATACTGCGTACTAATGGGTTTATCGAAACCATATTTTTGCTTAACGAGCTCCAATTGTGCACTGTCTTCGTTTTGACCAAGCATCATTTGTGCAGGATCACCAGGAAGTACATTAAATAAAAAGAATATCACAGTAACTACTCCAAATAGAGTGAGCAAAGCATAAAAGGTTTTATTTAATATATAGCTTATCAGGCGCTTTGTTGTTTGTTATTGTGTTATTAGCCAAAACTCTTTTGCCAAAACGCAAGTTCTAGCATTATTTTTGAAAACTGTTTCTTGAAATTACAAACTAAAGGTTTATATCTTCCAGATCGTTCCAATGTACTTTTTGTATAACCGTTCCTTTTTGCAATTTTAAAATTCCTGGACTGGAACGAACAACTGTTTTTAGGGCTTTTTCGTCACAAAGGAAAAAGTCGAAATTAAGCTTGTATTGGTCTTTCATGCGTTGTTTGGCTTCTTCTCCTGAAGCTGTCATCCCAATTACGGTATACCCTTTTTTGAGTGCTTCGTCTGAAAATGCTTTTAATTTTACCACACCTTCTTTTTCTGCAGTGTCCAGATTGTACATCACGATCATTATGAGATGGTCTTCATTCAAATAATATTCGGTAAAATCTTCGTCTTCGGTTTCTATGGAAAAGTCTTTTACTGGAGGATCGTATCCTTCTTCAATAATTTTGGTTTCCACACCTACATATTCACCATCCACTTCTGGGTAGCTACCATTGGTAACGAATTCTTTTTCTTCGCCATTCACCATAAAAGTCCAAGTAAATTCCTGTACAGGTTTTGGCGCATCTTCTGGAACAATCATCCCATCCATAATGTTCTTGCCCACAGCATACGCTCTAAAATCTATAGATGGCAAGTGCATCAGCACATGGTAACCAAACCATAAACAACCTATAAAACTAAATAGAGCCACAACAGTTAAACCCAATTTACTGAAAATAGGCTTGATGTGTTTTACGCCAAAAAACAAGATTAAAATAAGTATGAGCAACACAACATCTTTGGTAAAACTTTCCCAAGGCGTTAATGGAATGGCATCTCCAAAACAGCCACAATCCTTTACTTTTTCGAAATATGCCGAATAGAAAGTTAAAAAGGTGAAGAAAACAATCATTCCCAACAAACTCCAAACTGTAAATTTTGGTTTGTAACCTATAAGCAGAAAAAACCCTAAAATAACTTCAAAAATGACCACAAAAATGGAAATCCCCAATGCATATGGTTCCAAAAATGGAATGTTCAACACATCTGCACTAAAATATTCTTGTAATTTATACGAAAACCCTAAGGGATCATTGAGTTTAACAAATCCTGAGATAATGAATAATACGCCTACTAAAATTCTACTGATGTTTACTATGTATTTCATGTTTATATATTTGAGATGCTTCACTTCGCCTGCACTCAGTGCAGGCTAGCTCAGCATGACATTTTTTTATTTATTATTTAAATGAATCAAAGCAAAAACTGCATAATTAATCATGTCTTGATAATTGGCTTCAAGACCTTCGCTCACTAAAGTTTCTCTTTTATTTTCTTCAATTTGTTTAACTCTCAGTAACTTTTGAAGAATCAGGTCGGTTAAACTACTAACTAGCATATCTCGCCAAGCTTCGCCATAGTCATGGTTTTTGTCCATCATAAGCTGTTTGGTTACAGCCACCTTTTCATCATATAATTTTATGGCTTCATCTATGGAAAAATCCGGTTGCTCAACCACGCCCTTTTCCAATTGCACCAACGCCATTACACAATAATTAACAATACCTATAAACTCACTCTCTTGACCTTCGTTAACTTTTTGCACCTTGTTTTCTTGCAAACCACGAATACGTTTTGCTTTAATAAAAATTTGATCTCTAAGCGATGGCAAACGTAAAATACGCCAAGCACTACCGTAATCCTTCATTTTTTTAATGAATAAGTCTCTACATGTTTTTATTACAGCGTCGTATTGTTTTGAAGTATCTTGCATGGATTAAAATGAATTTTGCGTAAATTTCGCTTAAATAATTCAGAGTTCAAAGTTCCTTAAGGAATGTTTTTATTTTGCCACGAATACACGAATGTTTTATTGTGATTATATTAATTTTGCTTTATTAATTTTGAACTTGAAATACTTATATGACTATTAATTGCAAAGGCAACCTCATTGATTTATCCACTCCAAAAGTCATGGGAATTTTAAACCTGACACCAGACTCCTTTTACGATGGTGGCAAATACAAAAACGAAAGCGACATACTTTCCCAAGTTTATATCATGTTGAAATCTGGAGCCACTTTTGTTGATATTGGCGCTTATAGTTCCAGACCAAATGCAACACATATTGAAGAAGCTGAAGAACTAAAACGCTTACTGCCCATAATTTCTTTAATTATAAAAGAATTTCCAGAAATTTTAATTTCCATAGATACTTTTAGAAGTCAGGTAGCCAAACATGGTATTGAAGCTGGTGCTGCATTGATTAATGACATTTCTGCCGGAAAATTGGATGAAAACATGCTTCCTACAATAGCAAAACTTAAAGTGCCCTACATTATGATGCACATGAAAGGGACGCCACAAACCATGCAACAGCAAACCGACTACAAGAATCTTATGAAAGATATTTTGTTCTATTTCTCTGAAAGAATTGCCAAAGCACATGCCCTGGGAATTATAGATGTGATAATAGATCCAGGTTTTGGGTTTGCAAAAACCACAGAACAGAATTTTGAACTTTTAAAGCACCTGGAACTTTTAAAAACACTGGACAAAGCTATTTTAACAGGCCTTTCCAGAAAATCCATGATTTATAAAACTTTAAAAAACGCTCCCAAAGATGCCCTAAATGGCACAACCGTTTTAAACACAGTTGCCCTACAGAAAGGAGCCTCCATTTTAAGGGTTCATGACGTTAAAGAAGCCATGGAATGTGTAACCCTATTAAACCAACTAAAAGCTGTATGATGAAACATTTATATATCGTATCCCTGTTATTGTTCTTATCCTGTAACAACAACAAAGTAGTACAACTTCCAGAGATGGAACAAGCAGACATCACTGAAATTATTGATGTGTCTCCAGCTTATTTGTTTTATGATGAAACCAAGAAAGACAGTATAGAACTTAACAGAAAGACACTTATAAGTACCACAAACTGGTTGGTAAATGTAGACAAACGCTTAACCTTGAAACAAGCAATTCCAAAGATTAAATTTTTACAGGACAAAAAGCGCAATGCAGAAATCCATAAAAACGATGCTGCCAAGAATTATTACACCTGTCATGACACCAGTATCAACAACCTAGGTTTTATTGAGTTTACAAATGTATATTACAAAGAAAAACAACCTGAAAACCATATTTTAAAACCCAATGAATACCTTATGGTTTGCCAAACACCTTTAAACATAGAAGTTATTGGTTTGGATATTGACACTTTAAAAACAACTTTAGGCACTTTTTCAAAAGACCTAAAACGTCTATTCCCATCCTTTAACGAAACAAAGACCTTACAATTATTTTTAAACAACAAACTTAGTTTTCAGGACTATATTGGTATTAAATCCAAATTAAATAAATTAAAAGAAGAGGATCTAATAATTGCCAACGATGAGTTCCTCTTTAATTAACTATATTTTGCTAAATTTACCAAAACACCAAACGCTTGGAAATTTTTAACGACCTATTAAAATTTACTGTTATAGACATTATAGATGTGTTACTTGTAGCACTTCTACTCTATTATGTATATAAGCTTGTTAAAGGCACTGTGGCTATCAATATTTTTATTGGTATCGTGATTATATATTTTATTTACCTTCTTACAGAAGCCTTACAGATGAAAATGTTAAGCAAGATTTTGGGAGGGTTTATGAGCGTTGGGCTTATTGCCTTGATTGTGGTTTTCCAGCAGGAAATCAGGAAATTTTTACTAATGGTAGGCTCTACCAATTTTAGCAAACGCAGGAAATTCTTTGGACAGCTTAAATTCCTAAAAACCGAAACTGACAATAAAACAGATGTTGATGCCATTGTTGCTGCCTGCAACAAAATGTCTTCCACAAAAACTGGCGCTCTAATTGTTTTTGAATGCAACAACAATCTGGATTTTTTGGTAAACACTGGAGACGAAATGAGTATAAAAATCACACAACCCATTATAGAAAGTATTTTTTTTAAAAACAGTCCGTTGCATGATGGAGCTATTATAGTGGTTGACAATATAGTAAAGGCCACAAGGGTTATTTTGCCTGTAAGCAACGAAAAAAACTTACCTCAACGGTTTGGCTTAAGACATCGGGCAGCTGTTGGCATCACAGAAAAAACAGATGCCTTGGCTTTGGTAGTGAGCGAAGAAACTGGCCAGGTTTCTTATTTTAAGGATGGTGAATTTATTATGTTCAAGGACATGCAAGAGTTAACACAACTTATCAAGAAAGACTTGGCTTAGTTTTTAATAAAAAGTAACTTTTTAAATTTTATAATCTAGAGCACTTCTTCTTTTAAAAACTGAACTTCGTATAAATTTCTATAAAAACCTTCTTCAATTTTAAGCAATTCTTGATGTGTGCCAATTTCCACTATTTTTCCTTCATCCATAACTATTATCTTATCGGCTTTTTTAATGGTAGCCAATCTATGTGCAATTACTATGGATGTCCTGCCTTTGGTAATTTTATAGGTGGCGTTTTGAATAAGTTGTTCGGAATAAGAATCTACTGAAGATGTCGCTTCATCCAATACCAGAATACTTGGATTGGTAACATAAGCCCTTAGAAAAGAAATCAGTTGTCTTTGACCAGAAGATAACATGGCGCCTCTTTCTTTTACATTGTAATGATACGCATTTGGCAAACTCATAATAAAGTCATGAATTCCTATATCTTTTGCTGCCTGTTCAACATCTTCTAAGGTAATGTTTGGGTTATTGAGAGTGATATTGCTTAAAATGGTATCGGCAAATAAAAATACGTCTTGCAATACAATAGCAATTTGGGTCCTTAAAGAAGCCAGTTTTATCTCTTTGATATTAATATCGTCTATACAAATGGTTCCTTTTTGTATATCGTAAAATCTATTGAGCAAATTTATAATGGTGGATTTTCCTGCTCCTGTTGCTCCAACTATGGCAACTGTTTCACCCACTTCCACATCAAAAGAAATGCCCTTCAATACTTCTTCGTCTTCCACATAGCTAAAACGCACCTCCTTAAAAGAAATATGACCCTTGAAATGAGAAACTTCCAAAGTGCCATGATCATCAATTTGCGATGTGGTTTCCAAAA
Source organism: uncultured Xanthomarina sp. (assembly GCF_963971605.1). Taxonomy (NCBI): domain Bacteria; kingdom Pseudomonadati; phylum Bacteroidota; class Flavobacteriia; order Flavobacteriales; family Flavobacteriaceae; genus Xanthomarina; species uncultured Xanthomarina sp. The sequence goes on along the minus strand of NZ_CAXATZ010000004.1, from coordinate 79,950 downwards.
CCCTAAAAACCCTTTTGGCTGCTACCATTCCCATTTGCAGCGTATTAAATTTATCAGCAATTTGACGCAAAGGCCTAAAGAGCATTGGTATCATCATGATAAAAGCCGTTAAATCACCCAGACTGGCTGTTTGGTCTATAACGGTGTTCAATCCGCCATACCAAGCAATAAGTCCAATGGTTATAGAGGAAGACAGCTCTGCAATTGGAAAAAAAATAGAGTTGTACCAAACCGTTTTTAACCAACCTTTTTTATGTCGTGAGTTTATTTCTTGAAACTTTTTATATTCGGTTTCTTCCCTTGTAAACAATTGAAGGATTTTCATTCCAGTAATACGCTCCTGTACGAAAGAGTTTAAATTTGAAACTTCGGTTCTCACCTCTTCAAAAGCCCGTTTCATGTATTTTTGGAACAACCTGGTTGCATATAACACTAGTGGCAACATTAAAAAGACTATAAAACTTAGTTCCCAATTCATGTATAGCATGACAATGGAGACTACCAACATGGTTAGCAAATCCCTAAAAATCATAAAAAACCCTTCGCCAAAAACATCTGCAATACGCTCCATATCAGTAACTGCCCTAGTTATTAAAACACCTACGGATGAGTTATCGAAATATTTCATCCTAAAACGAATCATATGATCAAAGAGCTTGACACGAATGTCTTTAACCACACTTTGACCCAAATAACCTGAATAGTAGATAAACAATAACTGACAAACAACTTCTGCTATTAAAAGTGCTGCCATGATTAATATATAAGGCAAAAACCCTTCTATGGTTTTGGTTGCAATTTTTTGATCTATGGCTTGTTGTAAGATATAAGGTCTTAATGCGCCAAAAATGGCAAGAAGTATAACAGCTACAAGCACGCCAATAAAAATGTGTTTGTAAGGCTTAATAAACTTTAAAAGTTTTTTAAACAAATCTATTTCCAATATGGTATCTACTTTGCTCATATATTCCCAATCCTGGAATGTTTCTTAGTTATTTAATTTAATGGTTTCCGGATAAGTCACTTCTGTCAGATACAAACCATGCGCAGGAACAGAAAACCCAGCTTCACTCCTACTTTTAGAAGCTATGATGCTGTGCAAATCTTCTACCTCCAGTTTCCCTAAACCAATGTTTAGTAATGTGCCCACAATGGCACGAACCATATTTCTTAAAAACCTATCTGCTTTAATGGAAAATTGCAGTTCGTGACCTACCAAATTCCATTCGGCTTCCATGATATTACAATAATACGTCTTTACATCTGTATTACTTTTGGAAAAACATTGAAAATCTTTATGACCCAATAATAATTTTGAAGCTTGTTGCATCTTGGGCACATTTAAATGTTGTTTAACATAATAAGAGCCATTATAATTAAAAACATCTTTTTGTAAAGAGATACGGTACACATATGCACGACTTAAGGCATGGAACCTGGCATGAGCTTCCGGTTGCACCTGAAATAGGTTGTGAATGGCAATATTATTTGGCAAAAAAGAATTCAATTTATAAATTAAATCTTCTGTTTTAAAGTTGGATTCGGTATCAAAATGTGCAAACATTTGTTTGGCATGTACTCCAGCATCCGTTCGGCCTGCGCCAACAATGGCAATAGTGCTGTTCAGCAAAGTGGACAAAGCGTTTTCTAAAACTTCTTGTACAGAAATGGCATTGGGTTGATTTTGCCATCCATGATAATCTGTTCCGTTATATGAAAGCTCTAAAAAATATCTCAATGTATTATCCTACTTTTGTGAAAAGCAAAGATAGAATTTTAATCGGTCTTGAAATTTCAAATAAAAGTTAAATAATAAATGAGGTTCCCATTTTCATGGGATGTACACATGAAAAAAATACTCTTACTTTCCGATACACATGGTTATATAGACGATGCCATTTTAAAACATGTCTCACACGCTGATGAAGTATGGCACGCTGGAGACATTGGCGATTTAAACGTAACCAACCAAATAAAAAAACTTAAACCTTTAAAAGCTGTATTTGGAAATATTGATGGCCATGAAGTTAGAGCAGAATTCCCTGAAAACAACAGGTTTATGTGTGAATCTGTTGATGTATGGATCACCCATATTGGTGGCTACCCCAACAAATACGACATGAGAATTAGAGAGGCCTTAAGAAAAAACCCTCCAGATATTTTTATTTGTGGACATTCGCATATATTGAAAGTGATGCCAGACAAAAAACTGAACTTATTGCACATGAATCCAGGAGCTGTTGGAAAATACGGATTTCATAAAGTAAGAACCATGCTTCGTTTTGTTATAGATGGCAGCAACATAAAAGATCTGGAAGTTATAGAATTTGAAAACAGATAAGCTCTCTCCCAAAAAAATCAGGTTTCCTTGGTTTGGAAAAGTTTTATCCAAAAAATTAAAGCCGTTTAAACCTTTAAAAAAATATGGTTAAATAAAAAACCCAAGGTCTTCACCTTGGGTTTACGCACTAATACTACTAAGATGTAAGGCTTATCTTAATCTATCTACAGATTTTACAAGATCTTCATCCTTCTTAATGGCCTTGTTGGCCAAAGCCAACAACACGATAGAAATAATAGGGAGGAAAATCCCAATACCTTTCTCAGAAACTTGCGTCTCTCCAGATACATTTAGAGATTGATATAAAAATAACCCTAGTAAAAAAAAGTTTAACAATATATTGAGTCGTCCCAACATAAATTGGGATTTTCTATGTTTAAATCTTGAAATGGACAAAATAGAGAAAAAAGCAGACACCAGGAACAGTGCAAAGATGTAATTAACATCATGTGCATAAACTTTAACGTTTTCTGGGGTTGTCCACAATTCAAACACATAAATAAGTCCACCAGAAACACCAGCTGCCAGTAAAAGATATATGGTTTGAATTCGTTGAAGCATTCTTTTTTCTTAATTTGAGCAGACAAAAATAATGGTTTCTTTTTAATAAATTAACTAAAATAAATAAAATAAAGTTGTATAATTGCAATAACAATTTACAACTACCACTGTTGTAAGGTGTTAATTCTTCAGAATAAAATCAATTTTTTTTCAGAAAAAATCAATTTTAATATTTTAAAACAAATATTCAATTCAACATCAATGTTTGAAATCTCACAATTAAAAGAAATGAAGCTTCCTGAGTTACAGGAAATAGCTAAAAAACTGAACGTTTCCAAATATCGTTCATTAAAAAAACTGGATTTAGTATACCAAATACTGGATCACCAAGCTGCAAACCCAAAAGCAGTAAAAGAAGTTGTTAAAGAGGACACTAAAAAAGAAGCTCCAAAAGCCGAAGCCCAAAAGCCTCAACAGCAAAAAAAACAAAGAGAGCGCATACAGCGTCCCAATAAGGAAGCCAAAAAAAGCGACAACAAACCTCAGCAAGACACCAAAACAGATGCTCCCAAAGCTGAAACCCCAAAAGCTGACAACCAAAAACCCCAACATCAAAGTTCTTCCAAACCAACCCACAATAAAGATTCTGGCAATAAGGATAAAGCTGATCAAAAAAGCAGTTCTAAAAGCGATAATCAAAATCGTTCAAAAAAGGACAACAAAAATCAAAACCAAAACAAAAACCAAAATTCAAACAACAACGGGAACAAGGATACTAGAAATAGATATCGCGAACCGGATTTTGAGTTTGACGCCATTATAGAAAGTGAAGGAGTTTTGGATGTAATGCAAGATGGATATGGTTTTTTACGTTCTTCAGATTATAATTATTTATCCTCTCCAGATGATATTTATGTATCTCAATCCCAAATCAGATTATTTGGCTTAAAGAAAGGTGATACCGTTCTTGGAAACGTAAGACCACCTAAAGAAGGCGAAAAGTATTTTCCCTTAATTAAAGTGATCAAGATTAATGGTTTAAACCCAGAAGTGGTTAGGGACAGAGTGTCTTTTGAACATTTAACACCACTTTTTCCTCAAGAAAAATTTAATATTGCCGAAAGACAAAGCACCATTTCAACAAGAATTATGGATTTGTTCTCTCCTATAGGAAAAGGTCAACGTGGTATGATTGTTTCGCAACCTAAAACTGGTAAAACCATGTTGCTTAAGGATGTAGCCAATGCCATTGCTGCCAATCATCCAGAAGTTTATCAAATGATTTTGCTTATAGACGAACGTCCTGAAGAGGTAACAGACATGCAACGTAATGTTCGTGGCGAGGTTATTGCTTCAACTTTTGACAAAGAAGCACACGAACATGTAAAAATTGCAGATATCGTTTTGGAAAAAGCTAAAAGATTGGTGGAATGTGGTCACGATGTTGTAATCTTACTTGACTCCATAACACGTTTGGCCAGAGCATACAACACAGTACAACCTGCTTCAGGAAAAATATTAAGTGGTGGTGTAGATGCCAATGCCTTACACAAGCCAAAACGTTTCTTTGGTGCTGCCAGAAATATTGAAAATGGTGGATCTTTAACCATAATTGCTACAGCATTAACAGAAACTGGCTCAAAAATGGATGAAGTGATTTTTGAAGAGTTTAAAGGAACTGGAAACATGGAACTGCAATTAGATAGAAAAATCTCTAATCGTAGAATTTTCCCTGCAATTGACCTGACTTCTTCAAGTACCAGACGTGATGATTTATTATTGGAAGAAAACACCATTCAAAGAATGTGGGTCATGCGTAAATATCTAGCAGATATGAACCCTGTTGAAGCTATGGAGTTCATTAATGAAAGGTTTAAGCAAACCAGAAATAACGAAGAGTTCCTAATTTCAATGAATGGATAACATTGTTGAAACAACAAATAACTAAGCCTTGGGAAACCAAGGCTTTTTACTTTAAATTACCGTTCTGTACTTAACTATTTCTTGAACAGAAGTACAAATGCTTCAGCGGAATCTTTCAATGCTAAAATAAAGGCTTTTAGGTCACAATTTAGAGGTGTGAGGAATACGGAATACTTCTTATATCGGTTGATTAAATTATATTCTTAAAAATGGTAGAAACCCAGAAATTGTTCTTGATCCGAAATTGTTCTTGATCCAAATTATTCTTGATCCGCTTTTGTTTTATTCATTCTGTTATATTTAAGCACAAAAAAAACCTTTCAAATTGAAAGGTTTTTAAAAAAGTTATCTTAAGTGCTTCTTATAAAGAAGCCACGTGTTTGGACAATTTAGATTTTAAATTAGAAGCTTTGTTAGCATGAATAATGTTCTTCTTTGCTAACTTATCTATCATAGATACAATCTCTGGAAACAAAGCCTCAGCCTCAGATTTAGATTCCATATCACGTAATCTCTTAATAGCATTACGTGTTGTTTTATGCTTATATCTATTTCTTAAACGTTTCGCTTCGTTACTTCTAATTCTCTTTAATGCTGACTTATGATTTGCCATTATATTATCTTTCTTTTATAAAAATTGTAGCCCGTAGGGGAATCGAACCCCTCTTACCAGGATGAAAACCTGGCGTCCTAGCCGATAGACGAACGGGCCATTTTGTTTTGAGTGCGCAAATATATAATTATATATTTAAACTTGCAATACTTTTCAAAATAACTAACAATGTTTCCATTGTAAACCTTCCTGACATACATATTAACTTTTATGTCATTCAAGCGGGTGCAAAAATACAACTATTTTTAAATGTTGCAATACCTTGTTGTATTTTTTTTGAAAAATTTTTTATTAATATGCTTTTGCGAACAACACTCTACCTTTTGAAGGTTTTCCTGTATAGACACAAGTTCCATTTTCTGCTATTTCATCTGTTGGGATGCATCGTATCGTGGCTTTTGTGAGCTCTTTGATTTTAGCTTCGGTTTCTACTGTTCCATCCCAATGAGCAGAAATAAACCCTCCTTTTGTTTCCAAAACATTTTTAAAATCATCAAAAGTGTCCACCAAAGTTATGTGGGAATCCCTAAACTCCAAGGCTTTTTTGTATAAAGAATTTTGTATCTCAATCATTAATCCTTCAACAGTAGATGTTAAGGTATCCAATGCAATAACCTCTTTTGTAAGCGTATCCCTTCTTGCCAATTCCACAGTTCCATGTTCCAAATCCTTAGGTCCAATGGCTATCCTTAAAGGCACTCCTTGCAATTCGTGTTGTGCAAATTTGGCTCCAGGCCTTAAGGTGGTTCTGTTGTCATACTTCACAGAAATATGTTTGGCTCTAAGGTCGCTCATCATTAAATTAGCAAGTTTGGTGATTTCTTCAAACTGCTCATCGGTTTTGTAAATAGGAACAATGACCACTTGATTAGGCGCCAGGTTTGGAGGCAACACCAATCCTTTGTCATCACTGTGGGTCATGATTAAAGCTCCCATAAGCCTAGTTGAAACTCCCCATGAAGTCGCCCAAACATAATCTTGTTTCCCTTCTTTGGAAGTAAATTTTACATCAAATGCCTTGGCGAAATTCTGACCCAAGAAATGAGATGTCCCTGCTTGCAAGGCTTTACCATCTTGCATTAAAGCTTCAATACAGTAGGTTTCTACAGCACCTGCAAAACGTTCACTTTCTGTTTTTACGCCCTTAACAACTGGAATTGCCATAAAGTTTTCGGAAAATGTTGCATAAACATTGTTCATCAATTCTGCTTCTTTAATAGCTTCAGCTTTGGTTTCATGAGCTGTATGTCCTTCTTGCCATAAAAACTCGGCTGTACGCAAAAACAATCGCGTTCTCATTTCCCAACGCACCACATTTGCCCATTGGTTTATTAACAATGGTAAATCCCTATAAGATTGAATCCATCCTTTATAGGTGTTCCAGATAATAGCCTCACTAGTTGGCCTTACTATAAGTTCTTCCTCTAACTTTGCCTCTGGATCCACACGCAACTTCCCAGGATTCTCAGGATCATTTTGTAATCTGTAATGAGTAACAATGGCACATTCTTTGGCAAAACCTTCGGCATTTTTTTCCTCGGCTTCAAACAAGCTTTTAGGTACAAACAAAGGAAAATATGCGTTTTCATGACCGGTCTCTTTAAACATACGGTCCAATTCTGCTTGCATCTTTTCCCAAATGGCATAGCCATAAGGCTTAATTACCATACATCCTCTAACGGCAGAATTTTCCGCAAGGTCGGCCTTAACAACAAGTTCGTTATACCATTTAGAATAGTCTTCTGCTCTACTTGTAAGATTTTTACTCATATTCAGGGTTTTGGCACAAATATTGTGATTATGTTAAATATAAAAATAGTTGCGCAAAACTAACTATTTTTGTTATGTTCAACAATTAAAATCAAGAGATATGCAAATAAATAACTCCTTTTTAACTAAAACACCATATATAGCTGTTTTTAGCTTGTTTGTTGTTTTGGCATCTTGTGGATCATCTCAATATGCCGTAAATGACAATGATGGTATTTATAGTTCAGACACACCTGTTGAATATCAGGAAGATGCCGTTACGGTTACTGAAAAAGAAACCAGCAGTCAAACCTTTTATAAGAATTACTTTAAAGAAAAGTCTTTAGAATATCAGCTCCCTGAAGAAGAAAATGAAGATGCTATTTTTACAGATATTGATTCCTATGAAGGGGAATATGCTGTAGCTCAAGACACTTCTGATGTGGAGTATAATAGTTATGCAGGTTGGGGTGAAGACAGCAATGACATTTCCATTACCATTAGCACTGGGTTTAACTATGGTTTTGGCTGGGGCTATAACCCATGGTACTCTCCATATTATTATGGTGGATACTATCCTTATTACGGTTTTGGTTGGGGCTATTACAGTCCTTGGTATCCGTATCCTGGTTACCCTTATTATGGAGGTTATTATGGTGGATACTATGGTGGTTACTATGCTTATGGAGGTAGAGGTTTAGCCTACAATTATGGCAGACGTGGAAATTACTATTCAGGTAACTATTATAACAACAGAACCAATAATAATTACTATAATTCCAGAACCAGAACAACACGTTCTAATCTGGGATATGCCACTCCAAGAACAAGAAGCAATTCCGATACTAGATCAAATACTACCGTTAGACCAAGAACCAGGGATAATTCAACGGTTAGTCCTAACTCCACAGTAAGACCAAGAACAAGAGACAATTCTACTGTGAAGCCAAATTCTACGGTAAAACCTAGAACAAGGCCACAATCGAATAACGTTACGCCTAGGCCTAGAACAAATTCAACTCCAAGAACAAATTCTCCTAGCAGATCTTATTCACCAAGTAGATCTTCTGGTAGTTCACCATCCTTTTCATCTGGAGGGGGAGGAAGAGTTTCTGGTGGTTCTAGAGGCAGAAGATAAAATTGACTAAAAGAAAAAGAAAAATATGAAAAAGTTACTTTTACTATTCGTAGGCATTCTTTCTACGGGTATTATTTACGCCCAAGATGTTACAGACGCTGTTAGATACACACAGGATGAAATTCAAGGAACTGCAAGATATAGAGGCTTAAGTGGCGCGTTTGGCGCTTTAGGGGGAGACATGAGTGCTGTAAGCATAAATCCAGCCGGTTCAGCCATATTCAATAATAGTCATATATCTTTGTCTCTATCTAATAACAACATAAAAAATGATGTTCAATACTTTAATGGTTTCAATACCTCTAAAGAATCGAACATTGATTTAAACCAAACTGGTGCTGCGTTTGTTTTTTACAATAGAAATTCAAATTCAGATTGGACAAAATTTGCGTTTAGTGCAGCCTATGATAAAGTTCAAAATTACAACAACGATTGGTTGGCATATGGTACAAATTCAGCCTCCATTGATAGATATTTTTTAGATATTACGGAAAAACAAGCTATTCCTTTTGGAGTGTTGAAACTGCAACCAGGAGAATATATTGAAGAAGCTTATGCTGATATTGGTTCCAGCCCTGCATATGGATATCCTGTTCAGCAAGTGTTTTTAGGGTACTGGGCAGGGATTATAGACCCGGTGAATCTAGACAACAGTACCAATGATGATGAAACCAACTATTTTTCAAATACAGCTCCAGCAGATTCATATTACCAAGAATTTTATTATGCTTCTTCGGGTTACAACGGAAAATTCTCTTTAAATTTTGCCACTTCCTATAAGGATAGATTATATCTTGGTATTAATTTGAACTCCCATTTTATTAATTATGATAAGTTCACAAGCTTCTATGAAACCAATAACGATCCAGATTCCTTAACAAAGAATATTGTTTTCGAAAACTGGCTTTCTACTTATGGTTCAGGGTTTTCATTTCAACTAGGTGCCATAGCGAAAATCACCAATGATTTAAGGTTGGGGCTTTCCTATAATTCTCCTACATGGTACCGAATTGAAGAAGAATTGATTCAAGGTATTGATTCCAACATTGCAGATCCAGATATAGGTTACATCTCTAACATTATCAATATTTACCCTTCTTATAATCTTCAAACTCCTGGAAAATTCACAGGTAGCTTGGCTTATATTTTTGGTGAATACGGATTGATAAGTTTTGACTATTCCTTAAAAGATTACAGCAACACTAAATTCAAACCAACATCCGATGCATATTTTGCAACACAAAACAACGCTATAAACAATCAACTAACCACTGCTTCTACCTATAAAATTGGTGGTGAAATAAGGTTGAAACAACTTAGTTTAAGAGGTGGCTACAGATTGGAAGAAAGTCCTTATAAAAATGGTAACACCTTAGGAGACCTAAAAGGTTATTCTTTAGGGTTGGGTTATAGTTTTGGAAGCTTTAAATTGGATATGGCTTTTGATCAAGCTAAACAAACTGCGGAATATAGATTATACAACAACTCTGGTTTTCCTAGCAGCGCTTCTTTGGATTCCAGGTTTACAAACGTGACCGTTACTGCTGCATTCAACCTTTAAAAACGATACAGTTTTATTATAAATTAGAACTCAGACAATGTCTTTATTGTCTGAGTTTTTTATTTAAATAGTTCATTGTTACACACCTAAATTGTATTTTAATTATTGCATATTAAATCATCATCAATAATGCTATAAACTAAAAATGAATTGTTTTTTATGGATTACAGATTAAACCATGAATATTAAACAGCATTTAATTAACATCAACATCTTTTAACTTAATATACTACTTAAATTAAACTCCATATAATCAAAGCTTAAAAAATTAAATAAAATTAATTTAGTTAAACAATGACTTTTATGAATACGTATATAGCAAAAGCATGAAAAAAACTCAGACAAGAAGATATGTTTTGTCTGAGTTTTTTTGTTTTATATCGAGAGAAAGCCTTTCTGACCCTTACCTCTTTAAACTAAAGTGGGCTTTAAATTGCTTTTGCTCTCCTGTACTTTCTCCTAGTTCTCGATACTCTATGGTAAACCAATAGTCACTTGACGGCATCAATTCGCCATTGTAGGTACCGTCCCATCCCGGACCGGTAGGGCTTAACTGCTTTAACAGCTTGCCATATCGATCGTATATAAAAATCTTGGCATCCAATTGGTTCTCTATCCCAAATATCCGCCACGTATCGTTATATCCATCGTTGTTGGGTGTAAAGAACAATGGGTAATCCATAACAAGCACCATATCGCTGGCCACTCCACATCCATTGATGTCCCTGGCCTGGATCACATGCTCCCCAAAAGGCACATTGGAGAAGGTATAGGTGTTGGTATTTGGCTCGTTGCTCACCCATGGGCCATTGTCTATACTGAATTCAAATACTGCTGCACCATCCCCTGTTGCTGTTACTTCTATGATGTGATTGTCTGCAAAAGCTTCTGTTGTTACATTAGCTGTAACATTTGGTGGAGAGCTCAATTGCACGACAGCTGTGTCTGTGCTTGTACACCCATTGGAGAGGTCTGTTACCATTACCGTATAAGTGCCTTCTACTGGTGGCTCATAAAAAGAGCCTGTACTTAACACTGTTGATGGATCTCCTGCTTCTGTCCACTCAAAACCATATAAGGTTGAACTTAGACCGGTATCCATTAACGGGGCGCTTATCACCTCTGTTCCGTTTGTGTTTATACAAATGGTGTACAGATCGTCCATGTCAAACGCTGGGATGGGATCCACCTGTAACGTTAATGGCTTGATATCGTAACATATAGAACCTGGTGTGCTATCGTTGTCTATTCGCACCCAAATAACCTGTGGGTTGGTAAGGTTGACATACGGTGCTGATGTACCTATGGCATTGCTCATGGCCTCGGCGTCCGCCATGGTCTCATAATATGTCACATTAAAATTAGCTGGATCTTGTCCATTTAACAAAACAAAGTTTTGTGATAATAAATCAAAACCAACACTATCATTGCTTGGGTCGCCATCAAATTCCATGGTGTCATCGCATAATACATAAGTATCATGGTTTGGGTTGACCTCTGCTGCCTCTTGTACTTCAACAAAGAAGCTTACCGTAGCTATATCACAGCTTGTGATTGTATTGTTTATATTTACAAATATCTCTTGTGGGTTTACTGTGTTTTGAAAAGCAGATGGGTTTGCTATAGCTCCTGTTCCCGACTCTGCTGCTGCTAATGTTGTATAATAGCTTACTGCAAAATCCGGCTCTGGTTGCCCATTTAAAATAGCACTGGTTTGTGTTGTTAAATCAAAAATATAAATATTGTCTGTGTTTAACTCACAGGCTATTATATTGTCTACTGCAACCGTATCCGGTAATGGGTTCACAATAATATCAAAACTTACAATGGTATAACATCCAGTTCCTGTATCTAATGGATCTGATGGATCCCCTGTATTTGTAACTCGCGCATAAATGGTTTGTGTCGGGCCTGTGTTTGTGTACGCGGTTGGGTTTGGAATGCTGTTCGCCCCTGATTCCGCATCGGCCATTGTGGTATGGTACGAAACGGTTTCGTTATAGGCATTCAACATCGCTGCTTCATTGGCCGTGATATCAAACTCCTCTTCTAAATCCCCTGGATTGTTATCATCGCACAACTCCATGTTTGGCAGTGCTGCTGTTGGGGTCGGAACCGTGTTCACCACCAAGGTCAAGGTGGTCAGCGCATAACAGTCCACTCCATTGGCCGTAGAGGATACGGTTACAAAGATGGTCTGTGGATTGTGTGGTGCCCCACCTATCGAGGTATTGGCATAAGCTGTATAATCTGCTATTGGCGTGTTTGCCGTTACGTCCGCCATGGTCTCGTAATAGGCCACGGACCAACTGGAGTTGCCCCCTGTTATGATATTGTCCTGGACCGTCAAATCAAATATGGCATAGCCATCGTTGTCAACGCTGTCGTCACAGATCTCGTATTGCATCGCTTCGGTTGTGGTTACTGGAACTGGTAGCGGGTTCACAATCAGTTCCAGGGAGGTTACCCTTATACAGCCTGTGGCATTATTCTCAACACGTACCCAAACGGTCTGGTTTGATGCCACAGTGTTGGTAAAGGCGCCTGGAGTTGCTATATAGCTTGGATCGGTTGTCCCTATCTCTGCCCCTGCCTGTGTGGTATAATATGTAACGGAATATGCCATTGGATCTAGCCCATTTAAAATCTCTGTATTGCTCGTTGTTAAATCAAATTGCGTCATCCCATCGGCAACCCCATCGTCATCGCACAGTACCAGTGCCTCTGGATCCATTTCTATATCCGGTGTTGGGTCTATTATCAGTTCCAGCTCCAAAATGGTCGGGCAGTTGGTCCCCGGACCATAATCTACTCGAATATAAATTATCTGACCTGCTACATTTGTAAATACGTCCGGCTGTGGCAGGACATCGTCCATGGCATTTTGCTCGGTTAAGTGAAAAGAAACCTCGTAGGTTGGATCTATTGCTTCTATATTGTTTCTAGTGTCCGTTAAATCAAAAACACCTAGACCATCATTATCTGGATCACAATAATGCAGGGCTGATGGACTTGGAACTGCCGGTGCATCCACTACACCAAGTTCCAATGTCGTGGTGGCATAACAACCGGTTGCCGCGTCCTCTACGCGCACCCAAACCACCTCACCATCGGTGCCTATATAGGCTGAAGATGATGGCAGTACTTCTGGTGAACCATTCTCTGCATCTAATAAACTGGCATGGTAGGTAACTATATAAGTTGCATTGCCTCCAGAGATCTCATCATTCTTCTCATTCAAATCCATTTCTGTCATCCCATCGGCTACATTGTCATCGCAGACAATCAATGGGCTTGGATCTACTACTGTTGGTAATGGGTTTACCACAACAACAGCTGTTGTCGTTAGTGTTGAACTACAAGCCGTGGTCGGGTTTTCTACATTTTCTAAGCTAAGGGTCTGGGTTACACCGACGCTTGGTATTGTTACAACCCACTCGCCCAAGGCATCTAGAGTTACCTGAACACTGGCTCCTCCATTTACATTGTAATCCACAATATCGCCTGCATCCCCTGTAATGGTAAACACGGCATCGCCATTGGGACAGATATCGCCTGCAGCAACTACGTTTGCTGTTGGGTTTGGATTCACAATAACCGTAGCGGTATCGGTAAGAGGGGAACTACAATTGCTGGTCGGGTTGGTAACTTGTTCCAATGTAACCACCTGATCTACTGTGGCTCCTGCTACCGTTACAATACCTTCGCCTAAAGCATCTAGGGTTACTTGTGTGCTTGCTCCTCCATTGATGTTATAGTCCACAACATCGCCTGGCGTACCTGTTATGGTAAAAATGGCATCTTCTCCACTGCAGATGTCTGTGTTTGTTGTTAATGACACAATACTCGGCAAGGCCACCACGGTTACAGTTGCTGTGTCTGTAAGTGTCGAACTACAGCTCGTATCTGGATTGGTTATTTGCTCCAAAGTAATGGTTTGGTTAACTGTGGCTCCTGGAACCGTTACTATTCCTTCTCCTGATGCGTCTAAGGTTATTTGACTGCTTGCTCCTCCATTGATGTTATAGTCTACAACATCGCCTGGCATACCTGTTATGGTAAAAATGGCATCTGTACCATCGCAAATATCTGTATTGGTGGCAAGGCCGGTTATCACTGGCAATGGATCCACCGTTAGCAACAACTGGGCCACACTGTAACATTGTGTCGTGATATTTTCTACGCGAACATGGACTGTTTGGGTAGTGGCCGTGGTATTGGTATATGCGCCTGGTGTTAGGATTTCACTTGCCGAGCCTGGACCTGTTTCGGCATCTGTGGCATCTTCATAATACGTGATGGTATAGTCTGTGGACGGTAACCCATTTAATATGGATGTCTCTGATAGGGTCAGGTCGAATTCCCCAAACCCATCGTCTCCCGGAAGAACGTTATCACAAATGGTCTGACTTGCCGGTATAATCTCTGGCACTGGGTTCAGCACCAAATCGAAAAATGGGCCCACTGAAACATTGCTGCAGCTGGCATCACTGGCCAGTTCTACACGTACCCATATAGGCTCTCCTGAACTGGAATAGGGACTGCTCAAGGCGCCTGTGCCTGCATCGGCTGAGGCTTGACTTGAATAATAAGTCACTGTAAAATCACTCGAGGGCTGCGCTCCCAATATTGTCAAGGTCTGACTCTCTAAATCAAAATCGGCTACACCATCATTGCTCGAATCGTCACATTGCACCAAATCACCAACTGCATTGATAGTTGGCTCGGGCGTGATGTTCAAAGTGAAGGAAGAGGTTTCGTAGCAACCTGAGTTTAAATATTCAATTCTTATATAAATCACCTCTCCATCTACTCCTGTATAAGCAGCTGCTGTACCTATGGCACCTGTATCGGCATCGGCATCGGCTTGGGAGTTGTGGTACGTGACTACTAAATCACCTGCATTGGCAGCTGATGCAGTTACCACTGGTGTATTCTGAGTTAGATCGAAGATGAAAGGTGGAGCACCTGGATTGCACAAAAAGAGGTTGTTAATTGATTCAACAATCGGATTTGGGTAGAATTCAATTAGAATATCATCAGAAGTTTGACAATCAGCAGACAAAACAACATCTACGGAATAAGTGCCTGATTGCGTGACAGTAATAGTAGAATTATTCTCTCCTGTAATTATGTTACCATTGTAATACCATATATGATTCCCATCTGCGCCAACAATTCCTGTATCTAAAACAATGCTATCTCCTTCACAAACAGTATTTGAAGCTGCAATAGTAATGTCTTCGCCTAAGTCTCCTCCCAAATTAAAACTTCCTCCTTCAAGAAAAACGGCTGAATCCCATAAGGTATCGTTATGATCGGCTATAACCAATTTAATTGAATAAAGTGTATTAGGAACAACTGTTCCAGATGCTGTTAAAGGAACTGTATGACCTTTGATGTTTATTGGGGCTGTTGCTTCTGGAAGTCCATCAAAATCATCGTAATAAGCTCCAAAATACTGAGGGTTTACAGACGCACAACCACTATTATATGCATTATCCCTTATGGTTAATACAGACACGGGATTAGTTGTTCCTGGAACGACTGCCAAATTGGTAGTTATTCCAGTAGCGACTTCGGTAAGTAAAAAAGCGAATCCATCAGCAAAGCTACATTGAAAAGTGCCATATTCTTCAGAGGCGAAAATGAAGTTAAAACTTATTTCATTTGCTAATGGAGTGAATTCAAATTCCATCCAAGTGGCATCTAAAGAATTTAAGCCTGGAATAGCTGCCTCTAAATCGGGGTCTGAAGTACCCCATCCCCCTGTGCTTAACGTTCCTGTCTCAGGACCTGCTGCTTGTTCAGCATCACCTGACATTAAAATAATACCTTCCTGAAATGGAAAAGTAGACCCACTTCTGTTAAAATATGCAATTCCTTGTGTATTTGGTCCACCTTGAAATGTTAAATTATCTATTGATGCGCATCCACTATTAATAAGTACATCTTCTACTAATTCCAATTCTGTATATAAATCACCATCTACAGTTACATGATCTGATAATACATGAACTTCAATTGTCTGAGTACCTGAACAGCCTGTAGGGTTCGAGTCTGATACTGTAAAATTAACTATATAAACACCTGAAGTATTATAGGTATGTGATACATTTTGACCATTTTGAGGAGTTCCTTCTCCAAAATCCCACAAGTAGGTGGCTCCAGCTCCTGAATCCGAAAATGTAGCGCTTCCTGTAAAGTCAACAGTTTGTCCTGGAAAAATTTCTATAATATTATTTACTGCTGCTGGAATAGTACTGTCTATACTTGCAACAATATTTTGACAAGCTGCACCACATAAAATATCTGCTGACCAACCAGGTCCAGGATAATTTCCGTCTGATATAAACTCAATTGTTAAACATCCACTTACATTAGATTGAGAAGCAGTAATTACTCCAGGATTGTTACCAGGCCCTCCCCCATCAAAAGAACCTATTACAGGAGCTGTAGTATCTGCACCATCATAAATAGTAAGCACATCAGCATTCAATTGTGTGCTAAACTGTGTAAAAGTTAACTGAATAAAATCTCCTCCAGCATCAGGACATATAGTCATTATTATATTTTCATTATTACTATAATTACCGGTATTTCCACCAGAATCATAAAAAACCCCCGAACATTGATTAAAGGTTCCGTTTTGCATATTCAAGTCTTGTGCAAAGACTGAAAAGCTAACTAAAAAAAAGGTAACAATAAAGAGTAATTGATGTTTCATAATATCTATTAAATAATGCGTTAGTTTAAAACTAACTTTCTTAAAGAGGCTATTTTTATTGCCTAAATTTAAGAAATTTTTAACTATGGGATAGATTTTTTACAAATGTTTATCCATACCGTATTAAAAATTAACTTATTTAAATACTTCTTAATAAAAAAACTCAGACAAGAAGATATGTTTTGTCTGAGTTTTTTTGTTTTATATCGAGAGAAAGCCTTTCTGACCCTTACCTCTTTAAACTAAAGTGGGCTTTAAATTGCTTTTGCTCTCCTGTACTTTCTCCTAGTTCTCGATACTCTATGGTAAACCAATAGTCACTTGACGGCATCAATTCGCCATTGTAGGTACCGTCCCATCCCGGACCGGTAGGGCTTAACTGCTTTAACAGCTTGCCATATCGATCGTATATAAAAATCTTGGCATCCAATTGGTTCTCTATCCCAAATATCCGCCACGTATCGTTATATCCATCGTTGTTGGGTGTAAAGAACAATGGGTAATCCATAACAAGCACCATATCGCTGGCCACTCCACATCCATTGATGTCCCTGGCCTGGATCACATGCTCCCCAAAAGGCACATTGGAGAAGGTATAGGTGTTGGTATTTGGCTCGTTGCTCACCCATGGGCCATTGTCTATACTGAATTCAAATACTGCTGCACCATCCCCTGTTGCTGTTACTTCTATGATGTGATTGTCTGCAAAAGCTTCTGTTGTTACATTAGCTGTAACATTTGGTGGAGAGCTCAATTGCACGACAGCTGTGTCTGTGCTTGTACACCCATTGGAGAGGTCTGTTACCATTACCGTATAAGTGCCTTCTACTGGTGGCTCATAAAAAGAGCCTGTACTTAACACTGTTGATGGATCTCCTGCTTCTGTCCACTCAAAACCATATAAGGTTGAACTTAGACCGGTATCCATTAACGGGGCGCTTATCACCTCTGTTCCGTTTGTGTTTATACAAATGGTGTACAGATCGTCCATGTCAAACGCTGGGATGGGATCCACCTGTAACGTTAATGGCTTGATATCGTAACATATAGAACCTGGTGTGCTATCGTTGTCTATTCGCACCCAAATAACCTGTGGGTTGGTAAGGTTGACATACGGTGCTGATGTACCTATGGCATTGCTCATGGCCTCGGCGTCCGCCATGGTCTCATAATATGTCACATTAAAATTAGCTGGATCTTGTCCATTTAACAAAACAAAGTTTTGTGATAATAAATCAAAACCAACACTATCATTGCTTGGGTCGCCATCAAATTCCATGGTGTCATCGCATAATACATAAGTATCATGGTTTGGGTTGACCTCTGCTGCCTCTTGTACTTCAACAAAGAAGCTTACCGTAGCTATATCACAGCTTGTGATTGTATTGTTTATATTTACAAATATCTCTTGTGGGTTTACTGTGTTTTGAAAAGCAGATGGGTTTGCTATAGCTCCTGTTCCCGACTCTGCTGCTGCTAATGTTGTATAATAGCTTACTGCAAAATCCGGCTCTGGTTGCCCATTTAAAATAGCACTGGTTTGTGTTGTTAAATCAAAAATATAAATATTGTCTGTGTTTAACTCACAGGCTATTATATTGTCTACTGCAACCGTATCCGGTAATGGGTTCACAATAATATCAAAACTTACAATGGTATAACATCCAGTTCCTGTATCTAATGGATCTGATGGATCCCCTGTATTTGTAACTCGCGCATAAATGGTTTGTGTCGGGCCTGTGTTTGTGTACGCGGTTGGGTTTGGAATGCTGTTCGCCCCTGATTCCGCATCGGCCATTGTGGTATGGTACGAAACGGTTTCGTTATAGGCATTCAACATCGCTGCTTCATTGGCCGTGATATCAAACTCCTCTTCTAAATCCCCTGGATTGTTATCATCGCACAACTCCATGTTTGGCAGTGCTGCTGTTGGGGTCGGAACCGTGTTCACCACCAAGGTCAAGGTGGTCAGCGCATAACAGTCCACTCCATTGGCCGTAGAGGATACGGTTACAAAGATGGTCTGTGGATTGTGTGGTGCCCCACCTATCGAGGTATTGGCATAAGCTGTATAATCTGCTATTGGCGTGTTTGCCGTTACGTCCGCCATGGTCTCGTAATAGGCCACGGACCAACTGGAGTTGCCCCCTGTTATGATATTGTCCTGGACCGTCAAATCAAATATGGCATAGCCATCGTTGTCAACGCTGTCGTCACAGATCTCGTATTGCATCGCTTCGGTTGTGGTTACTGGAACTGGTAGCGGGTTCACAATCAGTTCCAGGGAGGTTACCCTTATACAGCCTGTGGCATTATTCTCAACACGTACCCAAACGGTCTGGTTTGATGCCACAGTGTTGGTAAAGGCGCCTGGAGTTGCTATATAGCTTGGATCGGTTGTCCCTATCTCTGCCCCTGCCTGTGTGGTATAATATGTAACGGAATATGCCATTGGATCTAGCCCATTTAAAATCTCTGTATTGCTCGTTGTTAAATCAAATTGCGTCATCCCATCGGCAACCCCATCGTCATCGCACAGTACCAGTGCCTCTGGATCCATTTCTATATCCGGTGTTGGGTCTATTATCAGTTCCAGCTCCAAAATGGTCGGGCAGTTGGTCCCCGGACCATAATCTACTCGAATATAAATTATCTGACCTGCTACATTTGTAAATACGTCCGGCTGTGGCAGGACATCGTCCATGGCATTTTGCTCGGTTAAGTGAAAAGAAACCTCGTAGGTTGGATCTATTGCTTCTATATTGTTTCTAGTGTCCGTTAAATCAAAAACACCTAGACCATCATTATCTGGATCACAATAATGCAGGGCTGATGGACTTGGAACTGCCGGTGCATCCACTACACCAAGTTCCAATGTCGTGGTGGCATAACAACCGGTTGCCGCGTCCTCTACGCGCACCCAAACCACCTCACCATCGGTGCCTATATAGGCTGAAGATGATGGCAGTACTTCTGGTGAACCATTCTCTGCATCTAATAAACTGGCATGGTAGGTAACTATATAAGTTGCATTGCCTCCAGAGATCTCATCATTCTTCTCATTCAAATCCATTTCTGTCATCCCATCGGCTACATTGTCATCGCAGACAATCAATGGGCTTGGATCTACTACTGTTGGTAATGGGTTTACCACAACAACAGCTGTTGTCGTTAGTGTTGAACTACAAGCCGTGGTCGGGTTTTCTACATTTTCTAAGCTAAGGGTCTGGGTTACACCGACGCTTGGTATTGTTACAACCCACTCGCCCAAGGCATCTAGAGTTACCTGAACACTGGCTCCTCCATTTACATTGTAATCCACAATATCGCCTGCATCCCCTGTAATGGTAAACACGGCATCGCCATTGGGACAGATATCGCCTGCAGCAACTACGTTTGCTGTTGGGTTTGGATTCACAATAACCGTAGCGGTATCGGTAAGAGGGGAACTACAATTGCTGGTCGGGTTGGTAACTTGTTCCAATGTAACCACCTGATCTACTGTGGCTCCTGCTACCGTTACAATACCTTCGCCTAAAGCATCTAGGGTTACTTGTGTGCTTGCTCCTCCATTGATGTTATAGTCCACAACATCGCCTGGCGTACCTGTTATGGTAAAAATGGCATCTTCTCCACTGCAGATGTCTGTGTTTGTTGTTAATGACACAATACTCGGCAAGGCCACCACGGTTACAGTTGCTGTGTCTGTAAGTGTCGAACTACAGCTCGTATCTGGATTGGTTATTTGCTCCAAAGTAATGGTTTGGTTAACTGTGGCTCCTGGAACCGTTACTATTCCTTCTCCTGATGCGTCTAAGGTTATTTGACTGCTTGCTCCTCCATTGATGTTATAGTCTACAACATCGCCTGGCATACCTGTTATGGTAAAAATGGCATCTGTACCATCGCAAATATCTGTATTGGTGGCAAGGCCGGTTATCACTGGCAATGGATCCACCGTTAGCAACAACTGGGCCACACTGTAACATTGTGTCGTGATATTTTCTACGCGAACATGGACTGTTTGGGTAGTGGCCGTGGTATTGGTATATGCGCCTGGTGTTAGGATTTCACTTGCCGAGCCTGGACCTGTTTCGGCATCTGTGGCATCTTCATAATACGTGATGGTATAGTCTGTGGACGGTAACCCATTTAATATGGATGTCTCTGATAGGGTCAGGTCGAATTCCCCAAACCCATCGTCTCCCGGAAGAACGTTATCACAAATGGTCTGACTTGCCGGTATAATCTCTGGCACTGGGTTCAGCACCAAATCGAAAAATGGGCCCACTGAAACATTGCTGCAGCTGGCATCACTGGCCAGTTCTACACGTACCCATATAGGCTCTCCTGAACTGGAATAGGGACTGCTCAAGGCGCCTGTGCCTGCATCGGCTGAGGCTTGACTTGAATAATAAGTCACTGTAAAATCACTCGAGGGCTGCGCTCCCAATATTGTCAAGGTCTGACTCTCTAAATCAAAATCGGCTACACCATCATTGCTCGAATCGTCACATTGCACCAAATCACCAACTGCATTGATAGTTGGCTCGGGCGTGATGTTCAAAGTGAAGGAAGAGGTTTCGTAGCAACCTGAGTTTAAATATTCAATTCTTATATAAATCACCTCTCCATCTACTCCTGTATAAGCAGCTGCTGTACCTATGGCACCTGTATCGGCATCGGCATCGGCTTGGGAGTTGTGGTACGTGACTACTAAATCACCTGCATTGGCAGCTGATGCAGTTACCACTGGTGTATTCTGAGTTAGATCGAAGATGAAAGGTGGAGCACCTGGATTGCACAAAAAGAGGTTGTTAGGTGCTTCTGTAACAATTTCTGGCAACACATCAATACAAACCTGCTCTGTATATTCACAACCAAAATCGTCCATAGCACGGTATGTATAACAATGTACGCCTTCTGTTGCTGGTTGCACTGTAATGGTATTTCCGGTTGTGTTGGTTATAGAAGGGTCTGCATCCCAAGACTCACTTACAATATTATTGGAAGGAGGAACTAAAGATGGGTCAAAATTCAAATTCCAAGAAAATAACGTCCCATCATCTATAGCCCATAAGTCGGTTACAACAAATGTCCAATTACCATTTAAAGGTGTACCAATTAAATTATTAAAAGAAGATGTAGGAAGTGGTGCATAGCTTCCAGCAGGAACACTAGAACCTCCAATAGCAACATCATTTATTGATTGTGGAGCTGTGGGTGAGAAACAATATTCCCAACCTATACCAGGGTTTCCATTATCAGCTTGATCTGGAATCCCAAAATAAGCTCCAGGATCATTTCCATCTCCATATTCCAAAAAATCAACTCTACTTCCATTTGGTGCCACTAAATAAATATCTAAATCTCCAATAAATGAATGTTCAATTGTAACACAAATATTTGTGATTTGAGAAACATCAGTAATCACTTGGCCTGGCCCATAACAATCTACAGTTATTGTAGATGAATAAGATGCTGCTTGACCTGTAGTTTGCGTATCTTCTAACCAAGTTTGGTCAAAAATTTCAGGAGCACAGTCTTCAAATTGAGGAATTGAAGCAACACCATCAATAGTTGTGGAATCACCAAAACAAAGAGTAGAATTTGTAGCTTGAGTACCAGTAAAATCTATTTCTGGAGATACTCTAACAACTTGACTTATACTATTCATGCTACTACAACCTATAGGATTTGTATCTGTAACCACTAATTCTACAATATAAATACCCGGATTTGTATAAGTTGCAATAACGTTTTGCCCTGTAGCTGTTGTGTTATTCCCAAAATCCCAATCATAAGTAGCTCCAGTACCATCGACAGAAAAAACAGCACTTCCCGTAAATTCAACATCACCTCCCACACAGATTAAAATTTCACCATCACCATTTGGGGCTGGATTGGAAGTATCTAAAACAGCTGTAATATCCTGACATGGAGTATAACAAGAAATATTAGCCTCCCAACCAGTAGTAGCTCCAGCTCCATCACTAACAAACTCTATAGTTAAACACCCTGTAGGATTACCTGATGTAGCAGTTACTAATCCAGGGTTATTTCCAGGACCTCCTCCTGAAAACGTGCCTAAAACTGGAGCAGTAGTATCATCACCATCGTAAATGGTCATAATATCTGCATTTAATTGGGTACTAAAAGCAATAAAATCCAACTGTACTTGTTGACCAGGGTTTTCTGGACAAATGGTGTAAACAAAACTTTCGCCATCACCATAATTTCCAGTTGCTCCTCCAGAATCATAAAATATGCCTGAACACTGACTTGAGGTTCCGTTTTGCATAATCACATCTTGCGATAGTGCTGTAAGGCTGAATAAAAGTGCTATTATAGGGAAAATTATCTTTTTCATAACTTACTTAAAAATTTTGATGCTGAGATTTTATTATAATAAAGTAATCGGTATTGTCAACCCTGTACATATAAGTACCTCTCGCATAAAAATTAAATTGATATTTTAATGGATTAAAGGTTTGTGGATTAAAAACTGGGTCGCTTTTTAAATCTGGCACATAGTTATTAAACAATGGAATTTCTGATAATAGTGGACAAGGTTTTTGATCATAAGGATTTGGTATTCTTTTATACGCAATCCTATTTCTTAACAAATGCTTAATATCTTTTAAACGTTGCGGTTTGCTTAACACGTATTCGTTTAATTTATCACCATAAACTTCTTCAAGTTGCATTTGTTCTTTAGCACTCAGTGGCGCACCAACATTAGATCCATAGGATACTCTTTTTAGAGGTACCTTGGTTTGCAATGGTTGATTTTGTGCTAATATTGTTGTTGTAAACACACAAAACAACATAGCAAATAGAGTCATTGTTTTTTTCATAGGGAAATTCATCATAAAGCGCGTTTAATTAACAAGTTATGTTAAAAAAACGTGTTTTTATTGTTAAAAAATGAGCTGAAAATTAAGGAAATTTTATGAAAAACAGCGTTAAATTTTTGGCTAAATTAATTCTGTGTTAATAAAACCCCTTTAAAAAGGGAATTTCTTATCTTTGCAAATTAAATACAAATTTAAATTATCGGATGAAATTTGACGAAAAGTTAGAGGAGTTTGAGTCGTTAGGAGATAACCATGTAGGATCATCTTCAGATACTCCCATGCGTGAAGATGCTTTTAAGCTTACAAACGAAGAAAAAATAGACATCATTAAGGACGATGTCCAACATATTATGGAGACTTTAGGGCTTGACTTAACCGACGACAGCTTAAAAGGCACCCCAAACAGAGTCGCCAAAATGTTTGTAAAAGAACTCTTTGGTGGTTTAAATCCTGACAAAAAACCTAATGCATCAACCTTTGAAAACAAATATCAATATGGTGAAATGCTGGTAGAAAAAAACATTACTGTTTACTCCACTTGCGAGCATCATTTACTGCCAATTGTTGGAAAAGCCCATGTGGCATATATTTCAAACGGCACTGTTGTTGGCTTGTCTAAAATGAACCGAATCGTGGATTATTATGCAAAGCGACCTCAAGTTCAAGAACGCTTAACCATTCAAATCGTAAAGGAACTACAAGAAGTTCTTAACACCGAAGATGTTGCCTGTGTAATTGACGCCAAACATTTATGTGTTAATTCCCGTGGGATTAGAGATACTGAAAGTAGTACGATCACATCAGAATTTGGTGGTAAATTTAAGGACAAGGAAACTAAAAGGGAGTTTTTGGATTACATTAAAATGGATACTTCTTTTTAATTTTCATTTCAGAAATTATTACATCTTACAGACTAACTTTATAACCTAAAACTATACATCATTCACAATATGCCACTTTATAAGCAGCAAGAAATAAAAATATACAATTCGCTTACTGGCGAAAAAGACGTTTTTAAACCTATTCATGAAGGCTATGTAGGCATGTACGTTTGTGGACCTACCGTTTATAGCAATGTGCATTTAGGAAATGTTAGGACGTTCATGTCTTTTGATATGATTTACAGATATCTATTACATTTAGGCTATAAAGTTCGCTATGTAAGAAACATAACAGATGCAGGACATCTGGAAAACGATGCTGATGTTGGTGAAGACCGAATTGCCAAAAAAGCACGTTTGGAAGAAATTGAACCCATGGAAGTGGTACAACGTTATACAGTGGATTTTCATAACATAATAAATGCGTTCAATTTTCTGCCTCCTAGCATAGAACCCACAGCAACAGGTCATATTATAGAGCAGATAGAATTAATTAAAACCATTATTGACAATGGTTTTGCTTATGAAGTGAATGGCTCTGTATATTTTGATGTTTTAAAATATAACGAAACCAACAATTACGGCATTTTAAGCAAACGTAAAGTGGAAGATTTAATCCATAACACACGTGAACTTGATGGTCAAAGCGACAAGAAGAACCCTCAAGATTTTGCACTTTGGAAAAAAGCTGAACCTCAACATATCATGCGCTGGCCTTCGCCATGGAGCGATGGGTTTCCTGGATGGCATTTGGAATGCACAGCCATGAGCACCAAATATCTGGGCGAACATTTTGATATTCATGGAGGTGGCATGGATTTAAAATTCCCTCATCATGAGTGTGAAATTGCTCAAAACCAAGCTGCCAAAGGTCAAACACCTGTAAATTATTGGATGCATGCCAACATGCTCATTATGAATGGTAAGAAAATGGCAAAATCTACCGGGAATTTTATTTTACCTAATGAGATTTTCTCTGGAGACAATCCTCATATCACTAAAGGGTTTTCTCCTTCTGTGGCACGATTCTTCATGCTTCAAGCTCATTACAGAAGTGTTTTGGATTTTACCAATGATGGTTTGTTGGCCAGTGAAAAAGGATTTAACAGACTTATGGAGGCCATAAACTTATTGGACAGTTTACCAACTTCAACTTCGTCTACATTTAATGTTCCTGAATGGAAACAATCTTGTTACGATGCCTTGAACGACGATTTTAACTCACCAATTTTAATTGCCCATTTATTTGAAGCGGCCAAATACATCAACCAAATAAATGATGCTAAGGCAAGCATAACAAAAGACGATTTGGCCGAGTTAAAAAAAGCCATCCATGCCTTTGTATTTGATATTATGGGACTGGAAGAACTTACAACAACAGATGATAATAAAGGTACAAACGAAAAATTAACTGGAACTGTAGCCTTTTTAATAAAACTACGTCAAGAAGCCAGAGCCAACAAAGATTTCGCCTTATCCGATCAAATTCGTGACGAACTTCAAGACCTTGGCATACAATTGAAAGATGGGAAGGATGGCACCTCGTTTAGCCTCTCCTAGTTTGTTGTAAAGTCGCCTGCCTAGTTGTGGGCTATATTTTCTGATAGATATTGATAGATTTTAGTTCGTTATATTTCATATTAAAATTTGAATTATTAAACCAAGCCGGTTTTTTTTTGAACATTGCAGTTTATTACAAATAAATGTTTCGCAGCAATTAGAAATAAAATAGAATACTTTTTATCATATCAATAAAATAAATAGATTAAGGAATCATTTTCTTAAGTTCAGATATCTAAATGCTTAATGACACCTGATTAAACAACAAAAATCTCAATACAAACCTCTTGAAACGAATTTTAACATATCCTTTTCTATTACTTATAAAAATTTATCAAACAGTAATTTCCCCATTAACGCCAGCCACTTGCAGGTTTCAACCAACATGTTCTCATTATGCAAAAGAAGCCCTTGAGAAACATGGCTTTTTTAAAGGTGGTAAATTGGCTATCATTAGAATTTTCAGTTGTCATCCCTGGGGAAGAAGTGGCTACGATCCAGTTCCAGAAAAAGATGACAACTAAAAATTGCCGTACGGACAGGTCGCGATCTGTCCGTATAAACAAATCATCACCATTTCCACATCCTCCATAATGATAAATTCTCGTTAATCCTTTTTAACATATTGATTTTAATAATACATAAATGCTATCTTTACAATCACAAATTAAAATCTATGTTTCTACTTAAATTCGATTGGAATCCTGTTTCAGGAATAGACATTATTGGAAATTTCAAACTTCATTTTTATAGCATGATGTGGATAATAGCCTTCCTTTTAGGTTGGTATATCATGAAACGGATTTTTATTAAAGAAAAAGTGAAACTGGAATATTTAGACCCTTTATTTATTTACACAGTTTTTGCAACCATGCTGGGAGCACGTTTGGGACATGTGCTATTCTATCAATCGGAATTGATCTCTCAAGATTTTTTTAGCATCTTTTTACCATTTCGTTTTCATCCAGAATTCGAATTTACTGGTTTTCAAGGCCTAGCCAGTCATGGAGCTGCCATAGGAATCATTATTGGTATGTATTTATATCGAAGAAAATACAAGTACAAATCTTTAATGTGGATATTGGACAGAGTGGTCATTCCTGTAGCTTCTGGAGCTGTATTTATTAGAATTGGGAATTTTATTAATTCTGAAATTATTGGAAAAGTAACCGATTCAGCTTTCGGTGTTCGTTTTATTCAAGATGAATATGCCCAAGGGGAAGCCATGCAGCTTACTGGTATGAAAACACCAAAAGCAGCTTATGATGCCATTGCAACCAATCCTCAGTTTCAAGACTTGTTGCAAGCAGTGCCTTATAGACATCCTGCTCAGTTATACGAAGCGTTCTGTTATGTTTTTGTGTTTGCTATTTTATGGTATTTCTATATTAAAACCAACAAAGGCAACCAAGCTGGTTTTTTGTTCGGTTTGTTTTTAGTGCTGCTATGGACCATACGTTTATTTGTGGAATTTGTAAAAGAACCTCAAGGTGAAGAATATATAACCTTAATGGGCTTAAATACGGGACAGATGTTAAGTATTCCATTTATAATTATTGGACTTTATTTTATGTTTGGTTTTAAACCAAAAACCAAGGAAGCTTAAATATGAATTTTAAATCAAGGCACTCTTTACCATTTCTTTTTGCTTTAAGCTTGGCCTCTTTTAGTATTAACAGTTCTTGTAAAGAAGACAAAAAAATAATTAAGACCACTGAAGTTCCTTTTACCAAAGAAGGCGAGTTAACTTTGTTTAAACCTACCTCAGACTCCCTAGTTTCTAAATTGGATATTGAAATAGCAGATTCCGAATACGACACGCAAACAGGATTGATGTACCGAAATTCCATGAAAGAAAACCAAGGCATGCTGTTTGTGTTCCCTGATGAAAGACCTCGTTCGTTTTATATGAAAAACACCAGGTTTGCACTAGATATAATTTATTTGGATCAATCAAAATCCATTGTCAGTTTTCAAGAAAATGCCCAACCCTTAAATGAGTCTTCGTTACCGTCTCACGTTCCTGCCATGTATGTTCTGGAGGTTAATGCTGGCTTGGTAAGCAAATGGCGATTGGAAGTTGGTGATAAGATGGAATTTTCCAAGAATTAGTCTTCCCTATTTCACTCAAGCTTTGTTCTTATAAACAGATTTCAGTCTCAGTTTTCAGCTTTTAGCAAAGTATGTATTTTACAACCCAGTGTTTTTTTGGAGAAAACAGATTACAACTAAAACTAAAGATTTAAAACAATCAACTTAAACATCAGCAAACAAGAATCAGTTTTTAATGTTTTCTTTGAACCTTCTTCAAAAAACAAATACCTTCTGCTTTTATAACCCAAATGATATAGATAAAAAAAGCCTTTCAGAAATAACTGAAAGGCTTTTTTATATTATTAAAATAAGAATTAAGCTTTAGCTTCTTCCATTTCTTCTTTTACCTTGTTTTTTAAGGACTCTTTGGCATCTCCTTTTTTAACAGAGTCGTACATAATTGGAGTTGCAATAAATAATGATGAATAGGTACCAACTATTACACCTACAATTAAGGCAAACATAAAGCCTCTAATAGAATCCCCTCCAAATATGAAGATGGCCAACAATACCACTAAAGTAGTTAAAGAGGTATTTAAGGTTCTACTTAAAGTACTGCTTAAAGAAGTATTGATAACTTTGTCGAAATGCCAGTTGGTATGTTCATTAAAGAACTCACGAATTCTATCGAACACTACAACCGTATCGTTTAATGAATATCCTATTACTGTTAAGATAGCCGCAATAAAGGCTTGGTCTATCTCCATGGTAAATGGCATGAATTTGTATGTTAAAGAGAAAACACCCAATACAATAAGCACATCATGGAATACTGCTGCCACTGCACCAAGTGAGAATTGCCATCTTTTAAAACGGAATAAGATATAAAGGAATACCACGATTAAAGAGCCTAATATTGCCCAGAACGATGCTTTTTTAATATCGTCTGCAATGGTTGGACTTACTTTGTAGTATTTCATCAGTCCATGGGTTTTGTTCTCATCGTCACTAATAAATTCCTCATAAGAAATCCCATCTAAGTGTGGTTGTAAAGCTGTGTATAAGGTTTTTCTTAATTCTTCATCAACCTCTGTTCCTGTTTCTTCAACTTTAAATTTGGTAGTGATTTTTAATTGGTTGGCATTACCAAATGTTTTGGCATCTGCAGAACCAAATACTTCAGGAGAAGAAAGCAAACTAGTAATTTCCGAAGAGCTTACAGGTTGATCAAAACGTACTTGATAGGTTCTACCTCCAACAAAATCGACACCTTGATCCAAACCGTTTGTAAATAAAGATCCTAAACTTATTACAATAGCTATACTAGATACAATATAAGCTGTTTTGTGTTTCTTTAAGAAATCGATATTGATATTTCTGAATAGGTTTTTGGTAAGACCAGTAGCGAAGTCCAAGTTGCCTTTTCTTCCTATGTACCAATCTATAATCAGTCTTGTAATGAAAATTGCCGTAAATAAAGATGTAGCGATACCAATTAATAAGGTAGTTGCAAATCCTTTAATAGGTCCTGTTCCAAAAATGAATAAGATCAATGCTGTTAAACCAGTTGTAATATTGGCATCCAAAATAGAAGACAAGGCATTGCTAAATCCGTCCTGGATGGACTCTTTCTGCCCTTTTCCTTTGGCCAATTCTTCCCGGATACGCTCAAAAATAAGCACGTTTGCATCGACCGACATACCAATGGTCAATACAATACCAGCAATACCAGGAAGCGTTAATACGGCTCCTAAACCAGAAAGCACACCAAAGATTAAAAGGATGTTGAAAATCATGGCGATGTCTGCAAACAAACCAGCTTTACCATAATAGAAAATCATCCATAAAAGCACCAAGGAAAGTGCAATCAAGAAAGATATTTTACCGCTATCAATTGCTTCCTGACCTAAAGAAGGTCCTACTACCTCACCTTGAATGATATCTGCAGAAGCAGGTAATTTACCAGCACGTAAAACGTTTGCTAAATCGGTTGCTTCGTTTAATGTAAAGTCTCCAGAAATTTGAGAGTTTCCGCCAGAAATAGCTCCAGTTGTTACACCAGGAGCAGAATACACCACATTATCCAGAACAATAGCTATCTGACTGCCTTGGTTAAAGGCTTTCCCAGTCATCTCTTCCCAGATTTTAGCCCCTTTGGCATTCATTTGCATAGATACAACAGGTTTGTTTGTTGGTCCAAACTCCTGACGAGCATCTGTAACCACAGCACCACTTAAAGGTGGTATGTTGTCCCTGTTTCCTACCAAAGCATATAAATCTACTATTTCGCTATCTTTTTCTGGTTTTCCAAACAAGAATTTTACATCACGCATTTCAGCAGGAATCAAAGCCCTTACTTGTGGCATGTTTAAATATTCCAGAACTTGGTCTTTATCCTTAATAGCAAATTGTGCCACAATAGGTCCTCCTTGATAACCAAAACCTCTAATTAGTTTTCCTATAGGATTGCTTTCTATATCCAAAGAATCAGGATCGTCTCCCAATAAATCGGCAATTTTATCGTCTTCGGAATCTTGGGATTCTTCAGCTACTTCTTCAGTAGTGGTCTCATCACTTTCGGCTTCAATTTCTTTAAGCAATTCGTTGGCTTGGTTTAAAAAGCCAATGAAGTTTTCTCCCTTATAAGCTTCCCAGAATTCCAACTGAGCTGTACTTTGAAGTAATTTAAGGGCTCTTTCTTTGTCTTTAACACCTGGAAGCTCCACCAAAATACGTCCAGAGTTCCCTAAACGTTGGATGCTTGGAGAGGTCACTCCAAATTCATCAATACGTTTACGCAATACTTCGAAAGCAGACACAATAGATTCATCAATTTTTCTTTCAATAATGGGTCTTACTTGATCATCAGACATATCGAAAGTAATCTCTTCACTTAAGGTTCTGTTTGCAAAAATTTCTGGTGATGCTAATTTAGTATCGCCTTTAATTTTATCAAAAGCTACAAAGAAATCTTCCAAATAGGTATTCTGACTGTTTTTTTGAAGTTCGGACGCATCGTCCAATGCTTTGTTAAAAACTGGGTCTTTACTGTAATTAGCCAAACCTTTTAAGATGTCTTTTACAGATACCTGTAAGATAACACTAACACCACCTTTAAGGTCCAGACCAAGATTCATGGCATTTTCCTTTACTTCGTTGTAAGTGTAATCTGCGATACCTAAACTATAAACTTTTTCGTTAGCTATTGAATCTAGATACTGACGCTCTTTTTCTACATCGCCTTTTGCATATACAATGGCATCTTCGTCTAAACTGTTTGCCTTAAATGTAAAAGACAATTGGTAAATACTTACCAAACCAAATAAAATTGCAAATAGTTTTACTAATCCTTTATTCTGCATTATTTATTAAATTAATTAGTTTCTTGTTGTTATTTTTAAAAACGAGCAAATATATATCTTCTATACTTATTTAACAAAATGTTTGAGATATATAACAAAAAAAACAGCCATAAAAAAGCTGTTTTTTTTGTTATACTAAAATTGAAGGCTTACATCCCTTGCAGGTTGTCGGTTTTTTCGTAACCTTCTGGAGGTGTCATATCAAATTTATCATCAGAAACAGCTTCTTTTTTTATTTCTGTAGCTTCTTGGGTAATGGTTAGGTTCATTCCCATTTGATTCATGTTCATGGTCAAGTACATTGGAAACCCTTTAATGTCTGCTCCCATCATGGTTGATTGCTGAGAAAGTGCACTCAATTTATCTGTAGTGTAAATGTCCATTTTAACTACCACGCCATCTTTATTTACTTCCACATTATATTCTTGACACTCGTAACCCAATATGTTTTTGGTTTCATCTCCTTTAGTAACCGTAATGTTCTCTAAATCCTCTTCTGAAGGCTCCATGCTTTTTAACACATATTTTTTGCCTACCATTTGATTGTTTAAGGTCATTAACATTTGGTTATTGTCATTGTCCATAATAGTCACCGAAGTACCTGTCATGAAATTATTGGTTTCAGAACGGGATTTGTTTCCTTTAAAATACGTGGTGGTAACTATGTCTCCAACCATAGCCAACTGACTTTGTAATTCGGCATTGTCTGTGGACATGGTTTGTTTAGAAAGCACAACACCTTCTTTAATTGTTTCTTGCGAAAAACCAACTGAGGTGATTGCAACCAATACTATAAATAATATTTTTTTCATTTAATTCTTTTGTTTTATGTTAATTAGGATTCTTATAGTTCCAATAAACCATTAGTTTTTCTAACAGCTTCTGCACTTTCTTTCATGTTGGCTTTTTCGGCATCGTTTAAATCTATTTCAACTATTTTCTCAATACCCTTTCTTCCTAGAATAACAGGAACACCTATACATATATCGTTCATGCCATATTCCCCTTCAAGGTAAACCGAACAAGGAAACATTTTTTTCTGGTCGCAAGCAATCGCTTGAACTAAACTACTTACAGCAGCTCCTGGCGCATACCATGCAGATGTTCCCAATAATTTTGTAAGGGTTGCACCACCAACTTTTGTATCTTCTTTAACTTGTTCCAATCTTTCGGCAGATAAGAATTTAGTTACTGGAACCGAGTTTCTTGTTGCCAATCTGGTTAAAGGAATCATTCCCGTATCGCTATGTCCACCAAGTACCATTCCGTCCACATCGCTAATTGGAGCTTCTAAAGCTTCGGCCAATCTGTATTTAAAACGTGCAGAATCCAGAGCGCCACCCATTCCAATAATTCTATGTTTTGGTAAACCTGTAGCTTTTGCTGCTAGGTAAGCCATGGTATCCATTGGGTTACTTACAACAATAAGGATGGTATTTGGGGAATGCTCCACCAAGCTGGATGATACAGCCTTAACAATACCTGCATTGATACCAATAAGCTCTTCGCGGGTCATTCCTGGTTTTCTAGGAATACCAGAGGTAATCACACAAATATCGCTATTTGCAGTGGCAGAATAATCGTTAGTAATTCCAGTTATCTTCGTATCGAATCCGTTTAATGAAGCTGTTTGCATTAAATCCATGGCTTTCCCTTCAGCAAAACCTTCCTTGATATCCAATAAAACAACTTCTGATGCGAAATTTTTAATGGCAATGTATTCTGCACAACTGGCACCTACTGCTCCTGCTCCAACTACTGTTACTTTCATTTTTATATAATATTTTAAGTTTTGAAATGATTAAATTTCAGCAAATTTAACATTTTTAAATCATAATTGTTTGAAGTTTCAATGAAATCTAGAATGAAAAATTCAACCCTAACGAAGCACTATTGAATTCAGCAAACGTATAATCCACATTTAGGCTGAAAAATCCTAGTTTTACATTGGCTCCCAGTGTGGTCCGGATGCCGTTTACCTTCTCTTCAATGGAAAAAGGGTCCACAATGCTTTCTGAATACAACAAACCATCTGTGACCACATAAGTTCCCAAAAGGTCTGTTTGTGATTTGCCACTTAAATAACCAATGGCTCCATAGGCATTTAGCACTTTAAAATTAGTAGAGCCAATCAACTCAAACAAGAAGGTATTGATATCTGTTTGCACTTGTTGATTACTACCCTCAACAAGATTGGAATCTGTAAAATCGTAGCTTCCATCCAGATGCGTGTAAGCTATCAATCCAGAGATGGCTACTGGAAAGAATTTATCCCTAGGCAACCACGCTGTAAATTCCTGTTGAATACCAACCCCATATAGACCTGTTTTCACATCTTCAGTTTCAATTTTGGGAAAATAGCGCGCTTTTATTTGTGTGCCTCTAAATGGAGAAAACGCTGCTTGCAAAAATGCTGCAGGAATGATGTTGACTCCTGTGGAACCTATACCTGTTGGTAATGTTAACTCTGTTTCTTGATTGCCAAAAATAGGATCGTCGTAAGTAATGACCACTGTGATGTCTGGGTCGTTATGTCCTAGGGCTGTAGCAACATTTTTAGAAGTGCTATTATCAAGAAATCGGATGTTTTCATAATCGCTTGCCCGCATTTCAAATGTTTTTTTATCATCGTTTATAAATGAGGTATTTGCTATAAGTCCTATTTCAAAACCAAATTGTTTTTGTCCCTTGGCATGGTTAAACCATCCGTTATTGATGCCATAAGCCAGTCCTTCGGTTGCTGGAGCCAAATAATCTTGACTAAAGCGCTTGGCATCATTAACACCAGCAGCCAATAAGTCGTCAATATTATCTTGAGATTGTACAGGAAATACAATGATGATTAAAAATAAAAAAAACGGGATTGTTTTCATGGTTTCTAAATTGTAGGTTTACTCAAATATATCAATTATTTATCAATTCTTGTTTTACTTTCCAAAAGCTTTGATACAAAAAAACCTGCAAGATCCTTTATCTTGCAGGTTATATCTTTATGTATTCTGTTTCAGTTTAAGTAACTGAAAGCAAAACATTAGGCATCAATGTTTGCATAAATGGCATTCTTTTCAATAAATTCCCTACGTGGTGGCACCTCGTCTCCCATGAGCATCGAGAAAATTCTATCGGCTTCGGTTCCATTATCTATTTGCACCAATCGCATGGTTCTAAATTCCGGGTTCATGGTTGTGTCCCAAAGCTGTTCGGCATTCATTTCCCCAAGACCTTTATAACGCTGTATGCTTACGTTTCCTCCAAACTCTTCCGCAATGACATCTCTTTCTTTATCTGACCAAGCATATTGCTTTTTATTTCCTTTTTTAATTAAATACAAAGGAGGCGTTGCAATATAAACATACCCTTGTTCTATCAATTCTTTCATGTATCTAAAGAAGAAGGTAAGAATTAAGGTTGCAATATGGCTACCATCAATATCGGCATCACACATAATAACAATTTTATGGTAACGCAATTTTGATAGGTTTAAAGCTTTACTGTCTTCTTCGGTTCCTATGGTAACACCAAGCGCTGTAAAGATGTTTTTAATTTCTTCGTTTTCAAACACTTTATGGGTCATGGCCTTCTCCACGTTCAATATCTTACCTCTTAATGGCAAAATAGCTTGAAAAGCTCTGTCCCTACCTTGTTTGGCAGTTCCACCTGCCGAGTCTCCCTCAACCAGGAACACTTCACATTTGGCTGGGTCTTGCTCTGAACAGTCTGATAGTTTTCCTGGCAAACCACCAATGCTCATAACAGTTTTACGCTGGACCATTTCACGAGCTTTTTGAGCTGCATGACGTGCTTGAGCAGCAAGAATTACTTTCTGAACTATAATTTTGGCATCATCTGGGTGTTCTTCCAGGTAATCGGTTAGCATTTCAGACACTGCCTGACTTACAGAAGCAGACACTTCCCTGTTTCCTAATTTGGTTTTTGTTTGCCCTTCAAACTGTGGCTCTTGAACTTTTACAGAAATAATGGCCGTTAACCCTTCACGGAAATCGTCTCCTGCAATATCAAACTTTAATTTGTCCAACATGCCAGACTCATCTGCATATTTTTTAAGCGTATGTGTTAAGCCTCGACGGAAACCTGACAAATGGGTTCCTCCTTCATGTGTGTTGATATTGTTTACATAGGAATGTAGGTTTTCTGCATAAGACGTGTTGTAAACCATGGCCACTTCTACCGGAACACCATTTTTTTCACCTTCGAAAGCAATAACGTCTTTCATTAAGGGTTCTCTATTGCCATCCAAAAACTTGATAAATTCTTTTAAGCCTTCTTCAGAATGAAATGTTTCCCCTTCAAATTCACCATTATCTTTTTTTGTTCGCTTGTCTACCAAATGAATGGTAATGCCTTTATTTAAATAAGCCAATTCACGCATTCTACTGGCCAAAGTGTCATAGCTATACTCCAGGGTTTGAGTGAATATGGTAGAATCTGGTTTAAAAGTAACGGTTGTTCCTCTATTTTCTGTTTCACCAATTTCCTTTACAGGATATAAAGGTTTACCTCTTTCGTATTCTTGTTCGTAAATTTTACCATCTCTGTAAACGGTAGCCTTTAAGTGTTCTGACAAAGCGTTCACACAACTTACTCCAACACCATGCAATCCACCAGAAACTTTATAGGAATCTTTATCGAATTTACCACCAGCACCAATTTTGGTCATAACCACTTCCAAAGCAGATACTCCTTCTTTTTTATGAAGGTCCACTGGAATCCCACGACCATCATCTTCAGTAGTGATGGAGTTATCTTCATTAATGATTACAGTTATATTGTTACAGTGTCCAGCCAAAGCTTCATCAATAGAGTTGTCCACTACTTCGTATACCAAATGGTGAAGACCTCTTGTACCAACGTCTCCAATATACATGGATGGACGCATACGTACATGTTCCATACCTTCCAGGGCTTGGATACTATCTGCTGAATAATTGTGCTTGTTAA
Source organism: uncultured Xanthomarina sp. (assembly GCF_963971605.1). NCBI lineage: Bacteria > Pseudomonadati > Bacteroidota > Flavobacteriia > Flavobacteriales > Flavobacteriaceae > Xanthomarina > uncultured Xanthomarina sp. The sequence goes on along the minus strand of NZ_CAXATZ010000004.1, from coordinate 43,744 downwards.
ATTCTTCTTTTTCTTGACTCATATGATTCTTTATCTATTCGTTAAAAATCTTTGTTTTATCCACAAAAAAAATGACACTCACGCATCATTTTAGGATACTTACAAAGATACGAATTAAAAACGCTTTTTGAAAGCACTTTAACGAGTATAAACTATTTTTATCAACATTTGTTAATTACGCGAAAGTGTCTTAAAACGCTTAAAAAGTGCCTTAAATTGCATTTTAGGGTTTTTTATGGAAATGTTAAAATAACAAAAATGCCTTCTTGGCTCTAATGAAATCTACGGCGTTTTAAAATATTGTCTTTAAGTGATATTTTTTTGAAAATGCACTAAAAAAACGAACCAATAATTATTAGGGGTCATTTTTAAAACAGAAAAAGTCAGCTTGAAAAAACTGACTTTTTAATAACATGCAACATAGCTATCAATAGGTCTCAGCATGCACTTTTGCAATAGCTCTTCCACTCGGGTCATTCATGTTTTTAAAAGCTTCGTCCCATTCTAAAGCAATTTGAGTGCTACAAGCCACACTTGCTTCTTGAGGGACACTTAGGGCTGCTGTATCACTTGGAAAATGTTCTGCAAATATGGAACGATAATAAAACTCTTCTTTACTTGTTGGTGTTTGAATTGGGAATTTATATTTGGCATTTGCCAGTTGCTCATCGGTAACCTCTGCTGCTACAACCTCTTTTAGCGTATCAATCCAACTATAGCCTACACCATCACTAAACTGTTCTTTTTGCCTCCAAGCCACACTTTCTGGAAGCATGTCTTCAAAGGCTTTTCTAAGAACCCATTTCTCCATGCGTTCGTTTCCTATCATTTTATCCTGAGGATTGATTTTCATGGCTACATCCATGAAGACTTTATCCAGAAAGGGCACACGACCTTCAATGCCCCAAGCTGCCAGACTTTTATTGGCACGTAAACAATCATATTGATGGAGTTTGCTTAATTTTCTTACGGTTTCTTCATGAAATTCCTTTGCATTTGGGGCTTTGTGAAAATACAAATAACCTCCAAACAGTTCATCTGCACCTTCGCCAGACAAAACCATTTTTATTCCCATGGATTTGATAACTCGAGCCATTAAATACATGGGAGTACTTGCCCTAACTGTTGTGACATCGTAGGTTTCCAATTGATAGATAACATCCCTTATGGCGTCCAGGCCTTCTTGAATGGTAAATTTTATTTCGTGGTGAACGGTTCCAATATGGGCTGCCACCTTTTTGGCTGCAGCCAAATCTGGAGAACCTTCCAATCCCACGGAAAAACTATGCAATTGTGGCCACCATGCTTCAGAAGCATCGTCAGTTTCAATTCGTTTTTGGGAATATTTTTTTGCAATGGCAGACGTTATGGAAGAGTCCAAACCTCCAGACAACAGCACGCCATAAGGCACATCGCTCATCAATTGCCTGTGTACAGCAGCTTCAAGAGCTTCCTTAATTTCAGCTATGCATGTTTTGTTTTCTTTAACAGCATCAAATGCAGTCCATTCTCTTGAGTACCACTTAACAAATTTCCCATCTTTGCTGGATAAATAATGTCCTGGAGGGAATAGTTCAATTTTAGCACAAACACCTTCCAGCGCTTTTAATTCGGAAGCCACATAAAAAGTGCCGTTTTGGTCCCAACCTATATATAAAGGGATGATCCCCATGTGATCCCTTGCCACAAGGTATTCGTCCTCTACCACATCGTAAATGGCAAATCCAAAGATGCCATTCAAATCATCCAAAAAACCAATCCCTTTTTCTTTGTACAAAGCCAAAATAACCTCACAATCGCTTTCGGTTTGAAAGTTATATACTGTTTTTAATTGCTTTCTCAAATCCCTGTGATTATAAATTTCGCCATTGGCTGCAAGTACCACGTTTTTATCTTCACTTAACAAGGGTTGTTTTCCGGATGCTGGATCCACAATAGCTAAACGTTCATGAGCCATGATCACTTTATCATTGCTGTAAATTCCAGACCAGTCTGGACCTCTATGGCGAATTTTTTTTGCCATCTCTAAGATTTGAGGTCTTAAATCTTCGGATTTTTGCTTTAGATTGAAAGCACACACAATACCACACATAATCTATATTTTTGTATTACTTTTATTTGAAATAGTTAAGCAAAAATGATATTTGTATTATAATTATAAAACACTAAGTAGCTAATTGGTTTCAAATTTTTACTTTTACATATGTTTATATTGTTTATTGTAATTGCTTGAGTTAACATTTCTTAATTATCTTTACAATATGAAATATCTTAAATTACTCCTTATATTTTTTACTTATACCATTTATGGCCAAACATGGCAAACCACAAGTATCCCTCCAAATGCCAATGGCCAAAGGTTTGATGATGTGTTTTTTTTAACTGATGCGTTAGGATGGGCTGCAAATGGCTACTATGCTTCTGTTTATAAAACTGTTGATGGTGGCATAACTTGGACAGAACAACTTAATGAAAGCATGTTGGGAGGCAATTATTATTTTAGGAACATTGAATTTTTGAATTCTGATATTGGTTTTTTAGGCACTTTAAACGGTAAGGTTTTTTCAACCAGCGATGGTGGAGCAAATTGGAGTGAAATCTTAAACATAGCTCCAAATCCACCTGCCATTTGTGGTTTTTCTGCAATAGGAAGCAGTACTGTTTATGGGTGTGGTGCTTATTTTTCACCAGCATATATTATAAAATCCACAGACAGTGGGACAACCTGGAGTTATATAGACATGTCTCCTCACGCAAATACTTTAGTGGAAATTAAGTTTTTGACTGAAGCCATGGGCTTTGCATGTGGAAGCAACAACTCTGGGGCAATTATTTTAAAAACTACTGATGGAGGAAGCTCATGGACAGAAATTTTCAACTCCAATATACCTGGTGAATATGTCTGGAAATTGCAAATTTTAGAAGACAGTCCAAATGTATTGTTTGGTGCCGTATCCTCTGTTTCCCCTTTTAATGGGAAACTTATAAAATCTACCGACAATGGGATAAACTGGAACAGTTATGATGCACCAGAAACAGACATTCAAGCTGTTGGATTCATCAATGAAAATGTTGGGTGGATGGGAGGCCATACAACAGGTTTTTATGAAACTGTAAACGGAGGGCTTAGCTGGACCAGTTTAAATATTGGGTCTAATTTGAATAGAATTTTTATTATAAATTCTTCTTTGGCTTATGCCTCTGGAACTTCCATTTATAAATTTACAGATGAAACCTTAGACACTGATAGTATTACAGAAAACCCTTCAAAATCTTTAAGTATCCAATTACACAACAATCCTGTGACTTCTGTGTTGAAACTGAGCATTTATTTCCCCAGTAACGATAACATGCTAATAGAACTCTATGACAGTAAAGGCTCTTACATAAGACAATTATCACGAGAAATCATTACTTCAAGTAAGATTCAAAAAGAATATAGTTTTCCTGTGGACGACTTACCAACCGGAGTTTACTACATAAATTTCCATAATAATTTTCAACGGCAATCGTTAAAATTTATAAAACAATAAATCCATTTATTATTATTCTTTTATATTTATAAAAAAAACTCATGAAGAAATCAACTTTAATCCCCGTTTTGGCATGTTCCGTAATCATGCTATTTTCATTGAACCTATCTGCACAAAATTTTAGCGATTTAGACAAAAGTCCTATGGACGTAGCTGCTTTTCCAAGCAGTTACAAAGAGTCCAACAAGCAAGTAAAGGTTATATACAGCAGACCCCAATTAAAAGGAAGGGATGTTAAAACCTTAACCCCTAACGGAAAAGTATGGCGAACTGGCGCAAATGAAGCTGTTGAGATTACTTTTTATCAAGACAAAATGTTTGGAGACAAACAAGTAAAAGCAGGCACCTACTCCATGTTTACCATTCCAAACGATAAAGAATGGACCGTTATTTTAAATTCCGATTTGAATGTTTGGGGCGCATATTCCTATAACGAAGCTAATGATGTGGCAAGGGTAACAGTACCTGTTTCCGAAGGAAAAGAAACATTGGAAGCTTTTTCAATTGCTTTTGATGACAAAGGCAACATGCATATGGGTTGGGACACCTTACGCGTGACTGTGCCAATTAAATAACAACGAATCACGAAACTACAAAAATTAAAAAATGCTCCTAAGTGCAAATATTCTTGGAGCATTTTTCTTTGTTCTAAACTCTTAGCACTTTGTGCTTTATTATTGTGTTAAAAAACCTTAATCCCTTTTTACGGAATATTCAAATATTTATGTGTTTGCAAAGACACTTTCCATTTTGGGTTTGCCATTACATACTCTACAATTTCCGGAACCACTTTGTCTCGTTTACTCCATTCTGGCTGTAAATACAAAATACAATCTTTATTGACTTTGGCTGCCTGTTCTTCGGCAAATTTAAAATCGCTTTTATTGTAAATAATCATCTTAAGCTCATGGGCTTTCCCATAAATCTCTTCTGTTGGAAGCTTTAATTTTTTTGGCGACAGGCAAATCCAATCCCAAACACCAGTGAGCTTATAAGCTCCTGAGGTTTCAATATGTGTTTGCAAACCTTTTTCCTTTAGCTGCGTGGTCAAAGGTGTCATATTCCAAGTTAAGGGCTCTCCTCCAGTAACCACTATGGTTTTACTGTATTTAACAGCGTTTTCAACTATTTTTTCGGTTTCAGTGGGAGGATGCAATTCTGCCAACCAGCTTTCTTTTACATCACACCAATGGCAACCCACATCACAACCTCCAATTCGCACAAAATAAGCAGCAGTGCCTTTATGGAAACCTTCACCTTGAATGGTGTAAAACTCTTCCATTAAAGGCAACAACAACCCTTTATCAATCAACTCTTGTCTTTCACTTCTAGTCATAGTTTGCAAAGATAGGAAACAGTATTCAGTATGCAGTATGCAACAAACAGTTTTTCGATAATGATTTACAAAAATCATTATTAGTACCAAATAAAATTTTTATAGACCATATCATTAAATACACCTTCCACTTATTTGTTGAAAAGATTTTCCAGCAGATTGGTTGAAGATTAGTATTTTTATAAAAAATTTAAAAAATGAATAAACAGGAAGCGTTCTTTAACCATATCACGGAAGGCAATACCAACAAAGGGGAATACATTACTTTAGGCTCTGCCATGTTAGATGGAAAGACCATAAAAAATGCTTTTGTAAACGTTCCATTAAAAACCATGAACAGACATGGTTTAATTGCTGGAGCAACAGGAACAGGTAAAACCAAAACCTTGCAAGTGCTTGCTGAAAACCTTTCGGAAAAAGGCGTTCCAGTGATTCTTATGGACATAAAAGGTGATTTAAGTGGATTGGCCCAACCAAGTCCTGGACATGCAAAAATTGATGAACGCCATGAAGCCATAGGGCTGCCATTTGAACCTAAAGCTTTTCCTGTAGAAATTTTAACGCTCTCTGCACAAAATGGTGTGAGGCTTCGTGCAACCATTAGCGAATTTGGACCTGTTTTAATCTCAAGGATTCTGGACGTTACCGAAACCCAAGCTGGTATTATTTCCGTTATTTTTAAATATTGCGACGACAATAAACTACCACTACTCGATTTAAAAGATTTCAAAAAAATCCTGCAATATGCCACAGACGAAGGCAAAAAAGAGTTTGAAGAAGCTTATGGCCGAATTTCCACAGCTTCCACTGGAGCCATTTTAAGAAAAATCGTAGAGCTGGAACAACAGGGAGGCGACTTGTTTTTTGGTGAAAAATCGTTTGACCCTCAAGATTTGCTTAGAGTTGATGAAAACGGTAGAGGCTACATAAATATCATTCGATTAACGGATATTCAAGACAAACCTAAATTGTTTTCAACCTTTATGCTAAGTTTGTTGGCAGAAATTTATTCCACATTTCCTGAACAAGGAGATACGGGAAGGCCAGAACTAATCATGTTTATAGACGAGGCACATTTAATTTTTAACGAAGCATCCAAAGCCTTATTGAATCAAATTGAAAGTATTGTAAAACTGATTAGAAGTAAAGGAGTTGGTTTGTATTTTGTTACCCAAAACCCTACAGATGTTCCTGAAGCCGTTTTAAGTCAACTAGGGCTAAAAGTCCAACACGCGTTAAGAGCTTTTACTGCCAAAGACAGAAAAGCCATAAAGTTGACTGCGCAAAATTATCCAGACACAGAATATTATGATACTGCAAACGTTCTTACCTCTTTAGGAACTGGTGAAGCCTTGGTTTCTGCTTTAAATGAAAAAGGCAGACCAACACCTTTGGCTGCAACCATGATGCGTGCTCCAATGAGCAGAATGGACATTTTAACCGATACTGAATTGGAAAATTTACTTAACAACTCGAAACTTGTAAAAAAATACAACGAAGAAGTTGATAGGGAAAGTGCCTATGAAATGCTCAATGAAAAAATTGAACAAGCTGAAGCCGAAGAGCTTAAAGAAAAAGCACGAAAGGAAAAAGAAGCTCTTGAAAAAGCGAAATCCAAAAGTACTTCCAGTAGAAAAAGCACCAGGATGAACCCCATTGTAAAAGTACTTACAAGTGCTACATTTATTAGAAGTGTCTTTGGAATTTTAACCAAAGTCATGAAAAAATAACCCCTAATTTAACCCAAATATGTATATGAAAAAAACCGTTTTCAGCCTAGTATTCATAAGCCTATTGTGTATTGGTTGTAAAAAAGAACAAAATCCGTTTCAAATAGGAAAACAACATGTTGGATTGCTAACAGATTCCACTCAAGTTAAAGACTTAAAAGCTGTTTTTGCCAACGATTCGGTTGTGTCTAGACTTCTGGATAATGAGTTTACATTTAACAGAACAGACATTGATGTTTTTGATAAGTCAGGAAACAAGTTGCTAACGCTAACACCTAAAACAGTCCAGGATTCCACCTCAACCATAGAAACCATAAAAGTATTGGACAGCAGGTTTAAAACGGAAAAAGGTATAAGCACAAACAGTACCTTTGGGGATATTGAAACACATTATAAAATTTCAAGCATTCAAAATACGCTTAAAAACATAGTGGTTTTTGTAAACGACATCAATGCGTTTTTTACCATATCCAAAAGTGAATTGCCTGCCGAATTGCAATTTGATACCAATGCCAAAATAGAAGCTGTTCAAATTCCGGAAAAAGCTAAAATTAAATATTTTATGATAGGTTGGTGATTTAGAAGGCAATCTCCTAATAACACTTAGCAGTTGAAGCAAATAAAATGCAAGAAAATAAAAAATACACCATTCAAGAGAGTCCGTTTGTTGTTCCAACAACCGACGGAAAAATAATAAGGGAACATTTTGGAAATGCAACAAATAAAGATTCCAATATAAGTGTGGCGCACATGATAGCACCAGCAGGTTGGAGCGAACCTTTTCAAACCCCAGAATTCGACGAGTACACCTTTATCATTAAAGGCAAAAAACAGTTTATAATAGATGGTGAAGAAATTGTGTTGGAGGCAGGACAATCCATAAAAATTGAAAAAAACACAAGAGTTCAATATTCCAATCCGTTTACAGAACCTTGCGAATATTTGGCCATTTGTTTACCTGCTTTTTCCATGAATTTAGTTAACAGGGAAAGCGAATGAAAACCATCTTACAAAAAACCATAGGATTTTTTATAAACAGTATTGGCATGTTTTTCCCCAAATTGGCAGCTAGAATGGCTTTGTTTTTATTCACAAAACCCTTAAAAGGTAGGCCAGACGAAAAGCAATCCGATTTTTTGGACACGGCCTTTAGGGAAGAACTGTCCTTTAACAACATGCCCATTATGACCTATCGATGGCTTGGAAAAAAACAGACTGTATTATTGGCTCATGGCTGGGAAAGCAACTCTGCTAGATGGAAAGAATTGATTACAAATTTAAAACAAAAAGGCTTTGGCGTTGTTGCATTAGATGCTCCTGCACATGGACGTTCCGGCAGCAACAGGTTCAATGCCATAATGTATTCGGAATTTATTAAAGTGGTTTCAGACCGTTTTGAACCCAACATCATTATTGGACATTCGGTTGGAGGTATGGCTTCTGCCTATTTTCAATACAAATACCAAAAAGAACATGTGCAAAAAATGATTTTACTTGGAGCACCTTCAGAATTTACCGATGTTTTAAAAAGATACACCAACATGCTTGGCTATAGCAAACGCGTTAAAAAATATCTTAACTCAATGATCAAAGAACGTTTTGGCGATTACCCTGAAGCTTTCTCCACGGCAACCTATTCAGAACATATTACTTCAAAAGGATTGATTATTCATGACAAAAAAGACAATATCATTCCCTATAATGATGCACTTCTTATTAAAACAAAATACAAGAACAGCATGTTGGTTTCAACTGAAGGATATGGCCATTCTTTAGCAACCGAAGAAGTTTCCAACTACATTTACGATTTTATAGACAACTAAAGTTGCTATCTTTGCGCTATGGAAGAAAATTTAAAACGCATCAATAAATTTTTAAGTGAAGTTGGTTATTGTTCCCGTCGCGAAGCAGACAAACTCATTGAAGCTGGACGTGTGACCATTAATGGTGAAATCCCTGAAATGGGAACCAAAATAGCTCCAACCGATGTGGTACATGTTGATGGAAAATTAATTAAAAACACAAAAGAAGAATTTGTTTATTTGGCTTTCAATAAACCTGTAGGCATTGTTTGTACCACTGATACTCGCGTTGAAAAGGACAACATCATCGATTTTATAAATTATCCGAAACGTATTTTCCCAATTGGCAGGTTGGACAAACCGAGTGAAGGTTTAATTCTCTTAACTGACGATGGCGATATTGTAAATAAGATATTAAGAGCGAGCAACAACCACGAAAAAGAATACATTGTAACGGTAGACAAACCCATTTCCCAAACGTTTATAAAACACATGAGCGAAGGCGTGCCTATTTTAGATACGATTACCAAAAAGTGTGTGGTTGAAAAATTGGGAACCTACGAATTCAAGATTGTTTTAACACAAGGTTTAAACAGACAAATCCGAAGAATGTGTGAATATTTGAATTATGAAGTTGAAACCTTAAAACGTGTTCGTATCATGAACATTAAACTGGATATTCCCGTTGGCGAATACAGAGAGTTAACAGCCAAAGAATTTCAAGAACTGTCTCAATTGCTGGAAAGTTCCACTAAGGAATTTAGAACAAAAACCAAACCTAACAGAAAAAAATAAACCTCATGATTCCTCCATTTCACATAGCCATTCCTGTTCACAATTTAGAGACCTGCAGAACCTTTTACAAAGATGTGTTGCTTTGTGAAGAAGGCAGAAGCAGCGATCATTGGGTGGATTTCAATTTTTTTGGGCATCAGTTGGTAATCCATTACAAACCAAAACCAGAAGAAGATTTACATACCAATTCTGTAGATGGAAAAAACGTTCCCGTACCTCATTATGGCGTGGTTTTACCTTGGAACGAGTTCCATGCACTTGCAGATTCCCTTAAACAAAAAGAAATTGATTTTATTATTGAACCTTATATTCGATTTGAAGGTTTGGTTGGCGAACAAGCTACCATGTTTTTTTATGATCCAGCTGGTAACGCATTAGAGTTTAAAGCGTTTAAAGACAGGAATCAATTATTTGCGAAATAGTAAAATTTTAGTGGCGCAACTCTCTAGCCAATAAGGTGTTTTTTAACAACATAGCTATGGTCATAGGACCAACACCTCCAGGAACTGGCGTTATAAAACTGGCTTTTTTACTAACATTTTCAAAATCTACATCTCCAGTAATCACATATCCTTTAGGGGAATTTTCGTCTGCAACACGTGTAATACCAACATCGATAATAACGGCGTCATCCTTAACCATTTCAGCTTTTAGAAAATTAGGAACTCCCAATGCAGAAATAATAATATCTGCCTGAGAGGTTATTTGAGTGATGTTTTTTGTATGACTATGCGTGACTGTTACCGTTGAATTACCAGGAAACCCTTTACGTCCCATTAAAATGCTCATGGGTCTGCCTACAATATGAGAACGTCCAATAACAACGGTATGCTTGCCTTTGGTCTCTACATTATACCTGTCCAATAGTTCCAAAATCCCAAAAGGTGTTGCAGGAATAAAGGTAGACATATCCAAGGCCATTTTACCAAAGTTCATTGGGTGAAATCCGTCAACATCTTTGTCTGGATCTACAGCCATTAAAACTTTTTGGGTATCTATTTGTTTAGGCAAAGGAAGTTGAATGATGAATCCATCAATATCTGGATTGTTATTGAGCTCATCTATTTTATCCAACAATTCTATTTCACTGGTGGTATTGGACATCCTGATCATGGTAGACTCAAAACCAACACGTTCGCAAGCTTTAACTTTGCTGGCCACATAGGTTAAACTAGCGCCATCATTCCCAACAATAATAGCCGCTAGATGAGGCACTTTTTCGCCTTTGGCCTTCATTTTTTTTACTTCTGCAGCAATTTCGTTCTTAATGTCGTTGCTTACTTTTTTTCCGTCTAGTATGACCATAATTATTAGTTTTCTGTCGCAGTTGCCGTTTTCAGTGTTTGCCCTTGCGAGATTGGTTTTCTGTCGCGGTTTTAAGATTAATTCAATTAAAAATCAATCAGTATTTACCTCGAATTTCCCTGGGTTATTTATCATAAAATTTATTAATTTACCAACTACAATTCCGCGATTTGATAAATCAATGTGTTGCTCTTTCGAAATATAATTACAAGCTAAAGCAAAATCTAACGAAGTATTTGTTTCAGAATTTTCTGCATCAGCATCAGTTAGTTTACCATCGTATTGTTTTGGATATTCTCTTTTTCTATAAGCTTCAGCTAAGTTAGCATTTAATGAACGTGAACTTCTTCTAATTTGATCAGTAAGTGAGTAGGTTCCTTCTTTTGGAAATGATTTTGAAATTTCAAAAACAGACATAGCCAAATCAAATGCTTTTTGGTACGCTATTGGTTTTTTAAAATCCATTTACTAATAATTTCGTGATTAAAATATTAAAACACTGCTTACTGAGACTGAAAAATGAGACTAAAAACTACCTCATCCCTTTCATAGCCTGCATCATGGCTTTTCCTTTGCCTCCTTGCATCATTTTCATCATCTTGCTCATTTGATCAAATTGTTTTAACAACTGATTCACTTCTTGAACAGAGGTTCCAGACCCTTTTCCAATACGTTTTTTTCTGCTGGCATTAATAACCGACGGGTTACTGCGCTCCAAAGGTGTCATGGAATGGATAATGGCTTCAATACCTTTAAAAGCATCATCGTCTATATCAATATCTTTCATCATTTTTCCAGCTCCAGGAATCATCCCAATAAGGTCTTTCATATTCCCCATTTTCTTGATTTGCTGGATTTGCTTCAAGAAATCGTCAAAACCAAATTGATTTTTAGCAATTTTCTTTTGGATTTTTCTTGCCTCTTCCTCATCGTATTGCTCTTGAGCTCTTTCCACAAGGGACACAACGTCTCCCATGCCCAGAATTCTATCTGCCATACGAGATGGATAAAACACATCAATAGCTTCCATTTTCTCGCCAGTACCTATAAATTTAATAGGCTTATTAACTACAGATTTAATGGAAATTGCAGCACCACCACGAGTATCACCATCTAATTTAGTTAATATAACACCATCAAAATTCAAGACATCGTTAAAAGCTTTGGCTGTGTTAACGGCATCCTGACCAGTCATGGAGTCGACCACAAACAGTGTTTCCTGAGGCTGTATGGCTTTATGAATGTTGGAAATTTCGGTCATCATGACTTCATCTACAGCCAAACGACCAGCCGTATCTATAATCACAACGTTATGACCATTGGCTTTGGCATGAGCGATACCTGCTTGAGCAATTGCCACGGGATCTGTATTTCCTTTATCGCTATAAACCTCAACATTTATTTGCTCTCCTACTACATGTAATTGATCGATTGCTGCAGGACGATACACATCACAAGCTACCAGTAGAGGTTTTTTTGTTTTTTTGTTTTTAAGGTAATTGGCCAGTTTTCCAGAAAAAGTGGTTTTACCTGAACCTTGCAAACCAGACATTAAAATAATGCTAGGGTTACCAGATAAATTAAGACCAGCTGCATCGCCACCCATAAGTTCGGTTAATTCGTCTTTAACGATTTTAACCATTAACTGTCCAGGTTGAAGGGTAGTCAATACGTTTTGTCCAAGTGCTTTTTCTTTTACTCGAACAGTAAATTCCTTGGCTATTTTAAAGTTAACATCGGCATCTAAAAGCGCTCTACGAACTTCTTTTAAGGTTTCGGCAACGTTTACTTCTGTAATGCTTCCGTGTCCTTTAAGTACGTGTAAGGCTTTATCTAATTTTTCACTTAAATTATTAAACATAGTCTTCTTTCTGTTTTTAAGAGGCACAAAAATAGCAATTTCAAGCGTATTTATAAAGTTTAGTTTAGAATTAATTCCATAAAAAAAGCTGCCTTTATAGACAGCTTTTTAACTCTGTTAATCTTATCAATTAACTCAAAACTAAATTTTTAACCACAATCCTTATCCAACACCAGTTCATTATCACTATTGGTAACATCATGCAAAATTAACTGATTGCTGGTACACTCCACTACCAAATAGGTACCATTGATAATTTGCACATTACCTCCAGAAACATTGGATATGATAACTTCTACGGCATTATTTCCTTGCGATACAGACCAGTTTGCAGTATATTCCTCTGTTCCGTTTGGCATAAAAATCACTGCTTCATTATTGGTGTTAAAAGCAATATTAAACATACTGAAATCACTTCCTGCATAACTTGTAACTGTCCATTCGCAATCTAAAAGCATGCCTTCCACATCTCCTGGTGTACACATACCAGTGTTGTTGCACTCACGTTCCATAACCATGGTATTGGAATTGTTTAAAGCTTCAAACTCCAAACGGCCTTCTTGACAATCAACTACCAACCATTCTCCAGTAATGGCCTGAATGTTTGGTGCTGCAACATTTATAAACTCCACTATTACCCCATTGGCAGACTGAGATGTGGTATAATTTACCGTTATGGTCATGCCATTTCCAGTGATAACCACTTCGGAATCTGAAACAAAATCAAACTCGTACATGATTAAATGGTCGTCTCCATTAAAATTAACCACATACCATAAACAGTTTTGTAAAAAGGCATCCACATCTGCTTCAGAACATCCTGTAGGATTACAATTTTCCACAAACAAATCTATGGTGAAAATATCAAAGTTTGATGGGTTGCTTATAAGCTCTACTCTTACATAAATCATTTCAGCTGGAACAGACATGTTTAAATAAGCTTCTGGATTTGCTATGGCATTTACATTGGCCTGCGCATTCGTTTCGCTTACATGATAGCTTACATTAAATTGATTTGGGCTCTCGCAATTGGCATAAACCGTAGTTAAATTAAACAGTCCTACGCCATTATTCGGGATGTTGTCTGTACTATCGCAAACAGTTAATATAATATTGGCATTAATCTCTTCAACATCTTCAAAACACTCAAACGGGTTTGGTTGGGACGAGCAATCTTGTTCCAGGACCATTTCTACGGTTTGATTGGCTGTTTCCTGAGTTAAAACATAGCGATCATCATCACAATCAACTACCATCCAATCTCCTTCTAATTCTGTAAAATCGGTTAAGCCACTAATTGTTACCACAACAGTTCCATCAACTTCTGAAGCATACCATTCCCCTCCAACAGTTACAGAACCTGTACCAAATATAATTTGCAATAAATTATTATCATTAAAATAAAAATGGTAGCCTAAATAGTCATTATTTACATTATGGGCTGCAATTACCCAATGACATTCCTGTAAGTTTTCTAACACATCCTCTAAGTCACAATCATCCTCACAATTTTCATCAGCAGCATTAATGGCTTCTTCTAAAGCTTGGTTATTGTTTACTTCAACCGTTGAACCATTTGCATATGCTATGGTAACTGGAAAATTCAAACTAGCTAAAACAACGCCATTATCATCATCATCCAAGCCTTCCAAAAAGATATAAAGTTCGTAATCGTTGTCTATTACCACAGTATCTATCACTTGAAAATCCGTATTGTAAATAGAGAATGAAATAGGGTAAACAAAATCGGCACATTCAATAATGTCTTCATCGCTAATGCAGGTTTCAATAAAATCTTCCAAAGCATCAACAGTTTCAATATTCACTTCTGTATAATCGTTTAAAATAATAGTGATCGGGAATAAAAATTCCAGATCATCGTCGTCTGTATTGCTGGCATCAAAAATAGCCTGCAACACATTCAAATCGTCTAAAGTTTCAATGGTAAGGGTTATGCCATTGGCCACAATGGTAACGGGTAAATTAACTGTAAAGCAATCGCTATTATCCAAAAGATCATCAACACTTCCGTCATTGGCAGAAGTATATCTCATAAGATTCGCCAAATTGGATTCTGGCTGAATAATTTCTTGTTCGTTAGGAGGTGTTTCTTCAATTACTTCATCTTGACAAGAAGTAAAAGTAAAAAACAAAACTCCAATAAGTAGGTAGAAAAATTTGATTGGTGCTCTCATAATATATATTTTAATTAAACTCATTTCTTATAAAACAGTTTAAATTTAAAAACTCCTACCTTACCATTGGTTTTTTTATACATTTATAGGCCGAAAATTAAAAAAATGCCCAAAGATCTAAACAATCATATTTGCAATGAAGCGCTTTTTGCAAAGCTATTTAAAACACATGCCAAGAACTTGCATGACTTTTTATATTATAAGTTTGGGGAACGTTTAAATCCTCAAGACAAAGTCCAGGAGGCTTTTATAAAACTTTGGGAAAACTGTAAAAATGTGGAGCCTTCCAAGGCAAAATCGTTTTTGTTTACAGTTGCGAACAATTTAATGCTCAATGCTGTGGCTCATGAAAAAGTGGTGCTGAAATTTCAGGAAACCAGACCCAAATCGTTTACCAATGAGACCCCTGAATTTTTATTGGAAGAAAGTGAATACATGCATAAGCTCCAAAAGGCCATTGCCAATTTAACAGAAGCCCAACGTGTGGCTTTTTTACTAAACCGAATAGAAGGCAAAAAACATAAAGAAATTGCCGATATGCTGGACATTTCCACCAAAGCTGTGGAAAAACGTATTTACGGAGCCTTAAAACAATTACGAAAAGACATTGAAGATATTTAAAACCAAAGGTAGGAAAAACAAGACCTTACTTGTTATATATATGAATAGCTGATTTATGACTAAAGACAAACTCATACAGAAATGGTTACAAGACGACTTGAACCCTCAAGAACTGGAGGCTTTCAAAGCGTTGGAAGATTATGATGCTCTCATGAAACTATCTGAAGGCTTAAAGCATTTTAAGGCTCCAAAGTTTGATGAGAAAGGTGTGTTTGAACAAATTTCCAAAACCATATCACAAAAACCTGTTCAAAAACCTAAAACCTCCTGGTTAAAACCTGTCTTGCGCATAGCTGCCCTATTGGCTATATGCTTTAGTGTTTATTATTACACAACTACCTTAACCACAGATGTCTCAACTTTAACTGCCGAAAAAACAACCATAACGTTGCCAGACCATTCAGAAGTGACTTTAAATGCCAAGTCCCAAATCAGCTATAAGAAAAAACAATGGAAAGACACGCGTAAGCTAACATTGGAAGGGGAAGCTTATTTTAAGGTTGAAAAAGGATCCAAATTCAGTGTTGAGACCTCATTTGGAACCATAACCGTTTTAGGCACCCAGTTTTTAGTTGAAAACAGGAACGGTATTTTTGAAGTGATTTGCTACGAAGGCTCCGTAAAAGTAACTTCAGGTATTGCTGATAAAATTTTAAAACCAGGCGACCAATTTTTAGTCCTGGATGGAAAGTTAATAACCAAAGAAAAAGAAGAATCCTCGGCTCCTGCTTGGTTACAAAATGAAAGCGTGTTTAAAAGCATGCCTTACAAATACGTGCTAAACGAGCTGGAAAGACAGTATCAAGTAAGGTTTGATGCTCAAAACATAAATAGCAACAGGCTATTTACTGGTAGGTTTGTACATAATGATTTAAATTTGGCCCTAAAGGCTATTACCATTCCTTTAAATATTGAGTACACAACTAAAAATGGCTTGATTGTATTGCATGACAAGTAAACATATTCTTATTTTTTGGTGTTTTTTCCTGAGTGCTTGTAGTTTTATTCAAGCTCAAAAAACCTATAAGACCAAAGAGTCACTTGCTATCGTTCTCAAAAACATAGAACAAGAATACAACCTGTCTTTTTCTTATGCCGATGCAACCATTGCCAATGTAAAACTCATACCTCCACCAAAGGACCTTTCGCAAGACAAATTGATTACCTATCTAGAAACCGAAACCCATTTGGTTTTTGAAATCTTGGATGCTAAAAATTTTGCTATAAGACCCATGGCATTTGCCGACATTACCAAAACCCAATATCTGGATGAAGTGTTACTTACCAATTATTTAACCGAAGGAATTTCTCTACAAGCCGATGGAACCTCTCACGTGAACCTGAAGACCTTTGGTATTTTGCCTGGCTTGATTGAACCCGATGTTTTACAAACCGTTCAAGCTTTATCCGGAATAACCAGTATAGACGAACGCGTCTCCAGCTTGAACATACGTGGTGGTACCAACGATCAAAACCTCATTCTTTGGGATGGGGTTAAAATGTATCAAACCGGTCATTTTTTTGGGCTTATTTCTGCTTTCAACCCTGCACTTATCGATCAAGTGGTAGTTTCAAAAAATGGGTCTCGTGCCCAATTTGGAGATGGTGTTTCTGGTATAATAGACATGCAAACATCTCATGAGGTTTCACAGGAGTTTACTGGAAGCCTTGGCGTCAATATGTTGGCAGCCGATGCTTATGCCATGATTCCCGTATCAGAAAAAATAAGTCTTCAAGTGGCTGGACGACGCGCCATTACAGACTGTTTCACCACACCAACTTACAAACAGTATTTTAAACGCATTTTTCAAGATTCCGATTTAAACAACCCCAATGAAACTGTTATAACCAATAGTGAAAACTTCTACTTTTACGATATTTCCGGTAAACTTGTTTACGATGTTACTAAAAACGATAAAATTGAAATAAGCTTTCTGTCCATTGATAATGCTTTGGATTACGAAGAAACGGCCAAGATTAATAACACAAGCTCTCTAAGCAAGAGCCAATTAACCCAGGGAAGCTTGGCACTAAACACCAAATATACCAGAAATTGGAGCGACAAACTTCAGACCATAGTTCAAGCGTATTTTTCAAGCTACGATTTGTATGCAACCCATCAAGACCTTAGTAACAATCAAAAACTTATTCAGGAAAACGAAGTTACAGATGGAAGTTTTAAAGCACACTTACGTTACAATGTGGACCCTCAATTAAATTATGAAGGTGGTTACCAATATTCTGAAATTGGCATTGGCAACCTGGAAGACGTTAGCAATCCGGATTATAGGCGCTACATTAAAGAAGTATTGCGAACACATGGTTTTTTTAACGAATTGTCTTTTAAGTCAAAATCCGGAAACACAAGGGCTAGATTTGGGTTTCGTACAAATTATATTGAAAAGTTTTCCGAGATTTATTTTGAACCTCGTGTGAGTTTCAATCAAATTTTTGCTGAAAACTTTAGAGTGGAAGTTCTTGCCGAACTAAAAAGCCAAACCACTTCTCAAATTATCGATTTGCAAAACGATTTTTTGGGCATCGAAAAAAAACGTTGGGTATTGGCCAACAACAACAACAACAACAACAACAACAATATTCCTGTAATTAAAAGCCAACAGTTTTCTACTGGCATCCATTATAACAAAAACAAATGGCTACTCAGTCTGGAAGGTTATCTTAAAAATGTGGACAACATCACGTCCAGAAGCCAAGGGTTCCAAAATCAGTTTCAATACTCCAACAGCATTGGTTCCTACAGGGTTACTGGACTGGATTTTTTAATAAACAAGCAATTTAAACACATCAGTACCTGGTTGGGTTATTCTTTCAGCAAAAACAACTACAGTTTTACCAATTTAAATCAAGGCGAAAAATTTCCAAACAATGTGGATATAAGACATCAATTAAATGCCTCAGGCACTTACACAATAAACCGATTAAAACTGGCTTTAGGCTTTAATTGGCATACTGGAAAACCAACCACTTTCATAGATGTGTCAGCTTCTGAAGCAACAAACAGTTTAATCTATGGCCAACCCAACGCAAACAATGTATCGGATTATTGGCGAACAGACATTTCTGCCGTTTACGATATCTTGATTTCAAAACATACCAAAGCACAGGTTGGCGCTTCTTTCTGGAACATATTTAATACCAAAAACATCATAAACAGTTACTATGTTATGGATGCCAACGACCAAGTGATTCACGTAGAAAATGTGTCGTTGGGCTTTACTCCCAATGTATCGTTACGTGTCATATTTTAAGAAATTACTCTTTGTTTTTATGGTGTTTAAGGTTTCTATTTTCCAACGGAAAGCGTGTTTTTGTAAGTCGGTACTGGTTGTGGTTAGAATAATACTATCAGCAGCAAATTCCACTCTATTGGTTGCTTCCTGCACCAAAGACTGAGTAAGCAACCTAATGTTTAATTCTTGCCTGGAAAGTGGCTCTTGGGCAGTTTCTATTTTTAGCAAGGAACAACTGTTCATGGAAACACCTAAAATAGAAACAAAAAGAGCTTGTTTAAGAAATTTGTAAGTACTTGTTTGACCACTAAAAACCTTTTTAGTTATAAATATAACAACTAAAAAGCTAATATTTAACAACCAATTCAAAAAAACCAAATAGAGAAATTGATTTTTTGGGTAGATTAAAAAAGTAATTTAATGTTTGCGTAAGAATTTTCCAAGGCTTTTAAGGCCTCTTCCTTGTTTAACCATGCCACTTTGGTAATCCCTTCTGTTTCTTCTGGCTCCAACTTGCCACTGTAGGATGTTTTCATTTCAAACCAATAAGTTATTTTAATCCTATTTCTGCCATTGCGTTTAAAAATATGATAAGTGGTTTCCAAGGGTTTAACAATTTCCAGGTTTTTAACACCTGTTTCCTCTTCTACTTCCCTTAAAGCTGTTTTTTCTATGGACTCCTTTTTTTCGGTTTTGCCTTTGGGTAAATCCCATTTATCGTTTCTGTAAATAAATAAAATATCCCCTTTTTCATTAAAGGCCTTTCCTCCTCCTGCAACGACGTTTGGAAGTTTTTTTAAAAATTTTTTCAATAGCTTTTCTTCGCTTTCATGAATTAGCCTAACTTCTTTCAAAGAGGTTTTGTTAAGCTCTTTAACCACCTTGTTCAGGTTAACCGTTTTTAAAGAATAGTTTTTAAACCCCTTTTCTTTTTCAACCTTGGTAGTTAAAATAATAGGCTTATCGTTTACATAAACTTTGTGCATAATGTGTTTTAAAGCTATTATGAAATGTAAAAATAAAAACTTTTAGATCATAACAATAGATTTCATAAGTAATTATAAATACATTTTCAAATTAAAAAATTAATTAAAAAAGTGTAATTTTGCGCCTATGATTTTTAACAAACATACTGCAAGAAAAACAGCTGAGGTTTTATTGCAAATAAACGCTATAAAATTAAGTCCAAACAATCCGTTTACATGGGCTTCTGGATGGAAATCGCCAATATATTGCGATAACAGAATTGTATTGTCTTATCCAACCATTCGAAATTATATTCGCGAAACCATGGCGAAACAAATTGAAAAACAATATGGCAAACCAGACGTCATTGCCGGAGTGGCTACAGGAGCCATAGGTATTGGCATGTTGGTTGCCGAATACTTGGGAGTGCCTTTTATTTATGTACGTCCTGAAGCTAAATCTCATGGAAGAAAAAACCAGATTGAAGGCCATGCAGAAAGTGGCCAAAGCGTAGTGGTTATAGAAGATTTAATAAGCACTGGAAACAGCAGCTTAAATGCCGTTAAAGCCCTTAAAGAAGCACAATTGAATGTAAAGGGCATGATTGCCATTTTTTCTTATGGTTTTGATGTTGCTGTAAAAAATTTTGAAACCGAAAACATTCAACTACACACTTTAAGCAATTATGAAAGCCTGTTGGAACAGGCTCTGGAAACCAACTACATCACACAAAAAGAACTACAGACATTATCTGATTGGAACGCCAATCCTAGTGAGTGGAACGCTAATTGATATAGATTAATGTGACGTTTAAAAGTTGTTAGACACATACTCAAAATAATATTTTATTGAACCATAACGACCAAACGACACACAAAAACAACAATAACATGAATTTAGAATCACCAACAGTTACAGTAGAAAAATCACCTGAAGCCGTTTTTAATTTTTTATCGGACGTTAAAAACTTTGAAAAGCTCATGCCTGAGAATATCAGTAAATTTGAGGTTTTAAGCGAAGACACCTTTTTGTTTGCCCTAAAAGGCATGCCAGAAATAGTCTTAAAAAAGAAAGAACTTATAGCTCCAAACAAAATTGTTCTGGGAGCAGCTGGAGGAAAAATAGATTTTTCCTTAACTGGCCTGATTACTGAACTTGGGGAAGAAAAGAGTGAGGTACAATTGTTGTTCCATGGCGAATTTAATGCCATGATGGCCATGATGATAAAAGGGCCTATTTCAAAATTCATTGAAACCTTAGCCAGCAACATTCCTGGATCTATTTAATATAGCAGACTTATTTCTTTTAAATCGAATTCCTTTACAACATCGTCTTCCAACAAGACCTGTAAGTTGCCGGAATTTGAAACAGACTTAATAAAACCTGAAAACATGGAACCTTCAGCATCTTTAAATGTTGAAGGTTTGTCTTTTCTAAACAGTAGCTTTTCGTAAGCATGTTTTATCTCTTGATATTTTCCAGCTTTTAGGGCATCAACATATTCTGTAAGCTGTGCAACAATTTCTAGCATGAGCTCGTCCAAAACAAAAACCTGTCCTGAAATCAAACGCAAAGAAGAGGCTTTTGGCAAATTGGAAAACCCTGTTTGGTTAACATTCAACCCAATGCCTATGATGGTACTATTCAATTGATTTTGTTTTATGACATTTTCAATTAAAATACCACATACTTTCATGTTTTCTGACAAAATGTCGTTAGGCCATTTAATCCTTAATTTGGGTATTGAAAACCGTTCCAAAGCCTTGATTATAGACAACGCAGTTACCATGCTTATGTAAAAACCTTTATCGGCATGAAGCCAAGAAACATCCTTTAACACACTAAACATAAGGTTTTTAGAACCTTCAGACTGCCAAACGGTTCCCATTTGCCCACGACCTTGGGTTTGGTAGTTTGCAACCACAATGGTATTATCAACCAAAGCCTCTTCCATACTTAATTGCTTTAAATAACTATTTGTGGAATCGATGGCATTAAGTTTGATTATACGCATAATAAATGGTTATATTCGTACTGAAAAATCTTATGAAAATTTTAAAGTATAAAGAACTAAAAAATAATAACTTTGCACAAATTAAAAATCATTAATGGCGAAAAAAGAATCTAACGCAGACTTGCTTATAGCAACTATCTTAAGTGGAATTGAAGATGTAAAAGGAGAAGATATCAACATTCTGGACCTTAGGGATATTGAAAACACGGTTTGCGACTACTTTATCATTTGCGAAGGTAACTCTAACACACAAGTTAATGCCATTGTAAATTCCATTCAGAAAAAAGTAAGTAAAGAATTAAAAGACAAACCTTGGCACATAGAAGGCGAAGACAATGCCGAATGGGTATTAATGGATTATGTGAATATTGTTGTACATGTGTTTCAAAAACACATTAGGGAATATTACGACATAGAAAGCCTTTGGGGAGATGCAAAGACAACAGTAGTTGAAACAAAATATTAAAATATATTAATGGCAAATAACAAAAAAGTAAATCCTAAAAAACCAAAATTCAGTCCATACTGGATTTATGGCATCATCATAGTCATTTTCTTAACTATGCAATTATTTAGTGGAAGTAGTTTTCAAGATGCTAGCTTGACAACACCTTCACAATTTATGACCTATTTAAGAAATGGAGATGTTGAAAAAGTAGAAATTGTAAATAGGCGCGAAGCTAAAGTATATTTAACTGCCGAAGCTGAACAAAAAGAGGTTCATAAAAAATCCAAACCTACTTCCTTATTACCATCTGCTACTCAATTACCAAATTATAAGTTTGAATTTGGCGACCTTCAAAATTTTGAAGACGATATTTCCAAAGTTATTGCAGAAGAAAATTTAGATCCACAACCTAAAATTGAATACAAAACCGAACAAAACCTTTGGGGAGATTTCATTATAGGCTTACTTCCTTTTATACTTTTAATAGGCGTTTGGATCTTTATCATGAGACGTATGTCTGGTGGTGGCGCAGGTGGTGCAGGTGGCCAAATTTTCAATATAGGGAAATCACGAGCTAAACTATTTGATGAGAACACAGAGGTTAAAACCACTTTTAAAGACGTTGCTGGTCTGGAAGGTGCCAAAGAAGAAGTGCAAGAGATTGTGGATTTTCTTAAAAACCCTGAAAAATACACCTCTTTGGGAGGTAAAATCCCTAAAGGCGCTTTACTAGTAGGACCTCCTGGAACTGGAAAAACCTTATTGGCAAAAGCTGTAGCTGGAGAAGCCAAGGTACCTTTTTTCTCGCTATCGGGATCAGACTTTGTTGAGATGTTTGTTGGAGTTGGAGCTTCGCGAGTTCGAGACCTATTCAAACAAGCAAAAGAAAAATCACCAGCCATTATATTTATTGATGAGATAGATGCCATTGGTCGTGCTAGAGGAAAAAACAATTTTTCCGGTTCCAACGACGAAAGAGAAAACACCCTTAACCAGCTTTTAACAGAGATGGATGGGTTTGGCACCAACACCAATGTAATAGTTTTGGCTGCCACAAATAGAGCAGATGTGCTGGACAAGGCATTAATGCGAGCTGGGCGTTTTGACAGACAAATATTTGTTGACCTACCAGATGTTCGTGAACGTAAAGAAATTTTTGAAGTCCATTTAAGACCTCTTAAAAAAGCCAAAGATCTGGACATTGACTTCTTAGCCAGGCAAACCCCTGGATTCTCTGGTGCAGATATAGCAAACGTTTGTAACGAAGCAGCTTTAATTGCCGCTAGACAAGGTAAAAAAGCAGTGGACAAACAGGATTTCCTGGATGCTGTAGATAGAATTGTAGGTGGTCTTGAAAAGAAAAACAAAATCATGACCGTTGCAGAAAAAAGAGCCATTGCTTATCACGAAGCTGGTCATGCAACTGTAAGCTGGATGCTGGAGCATGCTGCTCCTTTAGTAAAAGTGACCATAGTACCTCGTGGACGTTCCCTAGGTGCTGCCTGGTACCTGCCAGAAGAACGTTTAATTGTCCACCCAGAGCAAATGCTGGACGAAATGTGTGCTGCTTTAGGTGGTCGAGCTGCCGAAAAAGTGATGTTTGATAGAATCTCTACAGGAGCATTAAGCGATTTGGAAAAAGTAACCAAACAAGCTAGAGCCATGGTTACCATATATGGCTTAAGCGACAAAGTAGGAAACTTGACCTATTATGACTCCTCTGGACAAAACGAATATGGTTTTACAAAACCTTACAGCGAAAAAACAGCTGAGTTAATAGACCAAGAAATCTCTAATATTATAGAGGAACAATATCAAAGAGCAGTAAAGCTTCTTGTTGAAAATAAAGATAAATTAACGCAACTAGCAGAAGTACTCCTTGAAAAAGAAGTTATTTTTAAAGACAACTTAGAAAAGATTTTTGGCAAACGTCCTTTTGAAAAAGAGGAACTTGTTGAAAATAAGAAAGAAACTGTTAAAGAAAACAAAGAACTTAACAAAACAGAAGAAGAATAAAATATCTCTTATATATTTGTTAAGGTTAAGCAAAAATCTTAAATTGACCCTATGGTTAATTTAAGATTTTTTATATTTGAAAAAAAGCCTACTATGCTTAGATTAATAGCTAAAACTTAAATGAGTCTTTTTAGAAAAATTTTTGGTTCCAAATCTGAAAAATCAGAAGAAGAATTAAAGTCCAACGAAAGAGGCAAATACATGCCGGAAATAAAACTACCCGTAGATGAGAGGTTTACCATAAACTTCAAGGCTAATGGTGGCAAGTTTTTGTACTGCGAAAATTTGGATGAGATTTACCATACTCTCAACAACATTATTCAAGAAAACAATTGGGAAGAGAAAAAAGTACTTCTATTTGATTCTAATTTAAAAGATAGATTTAAAGATTTTAATTTACCCACTTCCACTTATACACAAGAGGCCACTTATTTTTTAACCACCTGCGAGAATTTAATTGCAGATGATGGTTCTTTGCTAATCTCTTCTAACCAAATAGCAGAAAAAAGATTGAAAGAACTTCCAGAAAACTTTATTGTTTTTGCTACAACCAGCCAAATAGTTGAAAATATTGGTGAAGGGCTTAAAGGCATTAAATCCAAAAACAAAAAACAAATACCTACAAACATTACAACCATAAAACATTTTAAATCTCAAGAAGAAAAAGACTTTATGTCCTATGGTAGTAGTTCAAAAAATTTATATTTGCTCTTATTAGAAGATTTATAACAAACCAACCCTATTCTAAAAATTAAACATGCTTTTAAACATCTTCTTTTTTTTAGATAGTAAAACAACTACAACCATATGAAAGAAATTCTGGTAAGATCCTTTTCTGGGCTTTTATATGTTTCTTTGTTGGTTTTTTCACTTTACAATAAACATGTTTTCATCCTGTTGTTTTTTCTTTTTGGTTTAATCTGTTTGGCCGAATTAAAAAAACTCATTCAATACAGATCGTTTGTTCCTTTTATAGTCTTTACCGTTTTGTATGGTGTTTTTGGTTACTGGCAATTTGTAATGAAATCAAACGATGGCTTAATAGAAGCCACACAAATACTTCAGGTCATTACCATATTTGTGCAACTGTTTTTAATTAAGGATCTGTTTACAGAAAAGAACATCCCTTTGTTCATTTCAAAAAAAATAATCATTACCACTTTTTATCTTTCCAGTGGTTTTGTGTTTTTGGTTTTAATTGCCAATTACCATCAAACCTTTAGCCCATTAATTATTTTGGGAGCCTTTATTTTGGTTTGGACCAACGACACCTTTGCATATTTGGTTGGAAAAAATTTTGGCAAACAAAAATTGTTTCCAAGCATCTCTCCAAAAAAAACAGTTGAGGGATTTTTAGGAGGATTGTTTTTTGCTAGCGTAGCAAGTTATTTTATTGCTACCTTTACAGAAACTTTAAGTTTTAACCATTGGTTGATTTTAAGTATCATCATAAGTGTCTTTGGAACCCTTGGCGATTTAATAGAATCCAAGTTTAAACGCCAGGCCAATGTTAAGGACAGCGGTATAATCATGCCAGGACATGGTGGTTTATTAGATAGGTTTGACAGTATTATTTTTGCTGCACCTTTTATATATTTGTTTTTACGTATTATAAATTATGTTTCATAAAGAAGGTCATAAAATCATTTTAGTAACGCTTATTGTAATCGTTGCCTTATTTCTACTAACGGATAGTTTTGTAACCATTCCTTGGCTGAGTACACTATTAATGATTGTTTTTTTAGTTTTTCTAATTTTAATTCTACAATTTTTTAGAAATCCCAAACGTTTTACCCATAGAAATGACGATACAGTTGTGTCTCCTGTAGATGGTAAAGTGGTGGTTATTGAAGAGGTGTTTGAAAAAGAATATTTTAATGACAAACGCCTACAGGTAAGCATATTCATGTCTCCAATCAATGTTCATGTTACGCGTTATCCTATTGGTGGAAAAGTATTGTTCAGCAAATACCATAAAGGGAAATATTTGGTTGCCTGGCATCCTAAGGCAAGCGAAGAAAACGAACGTACCACAGTAGTTGTTGAAAACGCAAGCTTTGGGAAAGTGCTTCACCGGCAAATTGCTGGCGCTTTAGCCAAGCGTATTGTAAATTACGCCAAAATAGATCAAATGGTCTTGCAAGGTGAAGATTCTGGGTTTATAAAATTTGGCTCAAGAGTAGATGTATTCCTACCTTTGAACACAAACATAAAAGTACAATTAAATCAAAAAGTTCGTGGTGGTGAAACCATCATTGCTGAAAAATAATGACTTCGGAAGAATTAGATATTGAATTTAAAGAAGCTGTAGATCGCATCAACGAATATACAGAACCTTTTCCAGCAGATTTTTTGTTGCGTTTATACGCATACTACAAAAAAGCCACAAACGATTACAGCAGACCTAGCAGTAGCAAGCCTTTAATTACGGCTTTTAAGACAAACGCGCTTTTTCAAACGCAAAACATTACTCCAGAAGAAGCAAAAAAAGCCTATATAGAACTTGTTAAAAATTATTTTCTGTACAGAAAGTAACCAATTTCTAAGGCTTAAGACAAACTTAACTTAGTTTTTTAAAACAAATTCTAAGGGCATGCCTATGGAACCATTAGGAAAACTAATACCCAACAATGCAGACATGGTTGGAGCTATATCTACAATTTCGGTTCTTTGTAAGGTAGAGCCTTTTGTAATGCCTTTACCATAAAACAACAAAGGCACATGAGTATCGTAGTTTAAACCAGAACCATGCGTGGACCCTGTTTTACTGTAGGATATAAAAGCAGGATCGTATACAACCAATACATCTCCAGAGCGCTTTTGGTTATAACCTTTTTCCAACAAATTCTCAATGCCATCCACATAGTTGGATGCTGTTAGCTGGGAAGACGTATATACTTTATAGATGTGAGGATACTGAATTAATTCTTGAGCAATGCGCTCTTGCACATGAGCAATATCAAGTTCTAATAAATCTATTTTATCCTTATTTAGGAAAATCTGAAAATTACTCACATTCTCAATCAAATCTGAGGCTTGGTACGTTTTAACCATAAAATCATTTAAACGCTCTTTATACATGTCATTATCCACATATCCTGCAGGTATTCCAGTGCTTTTAAGATAAGAAGGCACGTCTACAGCTGCATGATCTGCTGTTAAAAAAACGGTATAAGCATTTTTTCCTACTTGGGTATCTAAAACGTTGAAAAGACGTTCAAGGTCTTTATCCAATCGAATATAGGTGTCCTGAATTTCTTTAGAGTTCACACCAAAATTATGTCCAACATAATCTGTACTGGAATAGCTTATTGTTAACACATCTGTTATTGCATCCTGTCCCAGCAGTTCTCCATTTATGGCTGCAATTGCAAAATCTGTAGTCAAGGCATTTCCTTGAGGTGTTGCTTTTAAAATATCATAACCTTTATTGTCCTTACTCAAGGCCTTTAAATCGTAGGGAAACGTAGCTGTATCTTTACCTTTAAAACCTCCTTCAAATGTATTTAAATCTGGCCCACTTTCTGTATAACTATCAATATCATAAAATGTGTCCCAAGTAGTTAAATAAGAAGCTGCCTTGTTAGATGCATTAAATTGTTTTACCCAATCTGGTAATGTTTCAGTATAAAACGAGCTGGTAATCCAGTATCCTTCATCTTTTCCCTGAAACCAAAAAGCCATGTTTGCTGTATGGCCAGCTGGTAAGATAGCACCTCTATCTTTTATGGCTATACCTATGGTCTTTCCTTGCATTTGAGTAAAAAGTCTATTTTCATCTGCAAAGGTTGTTGTAGTCATTCTATGTGGAGACATTTTTCCTGCTTTAGATTCTGTTCCAATAGAATTTACGGCAGAATCCCCAGCGCAATACACATAGTCCTTTAATTCTTTATCGTACCAACTGTTTGCTATAATGCCATGATATTTTGGAGTGGTTCCTGTATATATAGAAGCATGTCCAGGTCCAGTAAAAGTAGGCACATAATTGTAATGATTGTTTTTACAATTAAACCCTTCACGCATTAGGCGTTTAAATCCACCTTCAGAGTACTTGTTATAAAAACGCGTTAAATAATCGTAACGCATTTGGTCTACAACAATCCCAATGATTAACTTTGGATTATCTTGAGTAACCGGAATTTTATTGTTTAATACAACCGTTTCATTTTGAGACTTACATGAAATGCTTATTATTGCGAGACTAAGTACAAGAACTATTTTTTTCATTACAGGAATTCTATTTAAAGTTCAAAAATAGGCATTTTAAAACATCATAATTTAAAATTAAGGTTAAAAAAGTCTTAGTTTTTTATACTTTAGCAATTACAAATTAAAATATGAAATACCTACACAATATTGGTGCTTATTTTATAATGATTAAAGATATGTTTCGCAAGCCTACCAAATGGTCTGTTATGAAAACACTTATCTTTAAAGACATAGACGATTTAATTATCGGCTCGTTAGGTATCGTGGCCTTTATCTCATTTTTTGTTGGAGGTGTTGTAACCATACAAACAGCGTTAAACATCACAAGTCCCATTATTCCAAAATACTTGGTTGGTTTTGCTACCAGACAATCCATTATTTTAGAGTTTGCACCAACTTTTATTTCCATTATCATGGCTGGTAAGGTAGGTTCTTTTATAACCTCCAGTATAGGTACCATGCGTGTTACCGAACAAATTGATGCGCTTGAGGTTATGGGGATTAACGCCATTAACTACCTGGTGTTTCCAAAATTCATTGCTTTGATGCTGTATCCTTTTGTAATTTCCATTGCCATGTTCTTGGGGATTATTGGAGGGATGGCTGCCTGTATTTATGGAGGTTTTAGTACTTTGGACGATTACATTACCGGTGTTCAGTTGGACTTTATACCATTTCATATTACCTATGCCTTTATTAAAACCATTGTTTTTGCTTTTATATTGGCAACCATTCCTTCCTATCATGGTTTTTTTATGAAAGGAGGCGCTCTGGAAGTAGGTAAAGCTAGTACCACTGCCTTTGTTTGGACAAGTGTGGTTATTATCCTTTTAAATTATATTTTAACCCAACTCCTGCTAAGCTAATGATAGAAGTAAACAATGTCCATAAATCTTTTGGCGACACCCATATTTTAAAAGGCATATCCACCACGTTTGAAAAAGGAAAAACCAGCTTGGTCATTGGGCAAAGTGGTTCTGGTAAAACCGTGTTTTTAAAATGTTTGTTAGGTTTGTTCCAACCCGAAAAAGGCAGTATTTCTTACGATGGTAAAATATATTCTGAACTGGATGCCGATGAAAAAAGAAACCTTCGTTCCGAAATGGGAATGGTTTTTCAAGGCAGTGCCTTGTTTGATTCCATGACAATTCTGGAAAATGTAATGTTTCCATTGCGTATGTTTACAAAACAAAGTAAAAGTGAAATGCAAGATCGTGCAGATTTTGTACTAAAACGTGTAAATCTTGCTGATGCACACCACAAAATGCCCAGTGAAGCTTCTGGAGGTATGCAAAAAAGGGTTGCTATTGCTCGAGCAATAGTTAACAAGCCCAAGTATTTGTTTTGTGACGAACCCAACTCGGGATTGGACCCTAAAACAGCCATTGTTATAGACGATTTAATTCATGAAATTACAGACGAATACAACATTACAACCATCATAAATTCGCATGACATGAACTCTGTGATGCAAATAGGTGAAAAAATTGTGTTTTTAAAAGATGGTCTAAAAGCCTGGGAAGGCTCCAAAGAAACCATATTTAAAACCGATAACGAAGTGGTAACCGATTTTGTTTACTCCTCTGAACTTTTCAAAAAAGTACGCCAAATGTATTTAGAGGAAAGGCAATAAACCTTAATTGACTTTTTATAAATGAATGGTGTTTATCTCTCTAAACCTCCAACCAACTAGTTGGTACGTTTAACCACCAAAGTATCCAGTTTTAATTTAACTTTTAACCAACGTTCCAGTTTGTCTTGCTCTTTGGCTATGTCCTTTTCTTTTAATTTTTCACTGTCCCAAGCCACTAAAAATTCTGGAATGGTATCAACGGTTTTAAAATTGGTCCTAATTAAATTGGCATAACTAAAGGCTGAAATATTTTCGTAATTTATTTTCACTTCTTGAACCACATCATTAAAAGGGATGGTGTTTTTTTCCAATGCAGATAGCGTTTTGACACGGTTCTCCAGGAATTCAATTTTTTGGGTTTGGGAAATTAAATCCACAGAATCCCTGTATCTAATTTGCTCCATATATTTCAAATTGTCGAATTGATCGCCTCTACTTTGATTGAAAACTATCCTGGTGTTTGCCAAAGCCGGATAAGCATTTTTTCTATGTTTTAGCAAATCGATGGTTGACTGTGGCATTTCGTTCAAACCATAGGTGTTAAAGACTATATAAGGTTCGTTTTTGTCGTATTTATAAATAATGTTCTTTTTTATGTACTCATAATCTGGCAAACCACTTAACTCTTTATCCACATAATTTCTGGCGTCGGCATAAAAATTACTTTCCTTTAAAACTTCCACAAAGGTCCATACAGCAGGAACCATAACTATAATTGCCAAAACAGACGCAATTCTTGCTATACGTTTTCTTTTTTTGGAATTGGCATATTTTAGCATTGGAAAACGTAAAGCTTTTAAAATAATAAACGTTGCCAGAGCGATAAATATGGTATTGATAATAAACAAATACATGGCTCCAAAAAAGTAAGGCCAATTTGCCTTTGCCAAGCCATAACCTGCTGTACACAAAGGTGGCATTAAAGCTGTTGCAATGGCTACACCAAAGATGGCAGAAGCAATGGTACCTCTTTTTGTTTTAGCAATTATCAGTGCCGAACCACCAAAAAAGGCAATTAAAACATCTCGTATGTCTGGTTTTACCCTTCCTAAAAGCTCAGAAGTATCTTCACTTAATGGAAACAACCAAAAAAACAAAAATGCTGTTAACAAACTCAACACAATCATGATGGCCAAGTTTATCAACGACTTTTTCATGGTATCAATATCGTTGACAGCAACCGAAAGACCAACACCCAAAATAGGACCCATTAATGGAGAAATTAACATGGCTCCAATAACCACTGCAGTAGAATTGGCATTTAAACCTATGGAAGCCACAAAAATGGAACAAACCAATATCCAAGCTGTTGCCCCTTTAAAAGAAATGTCTTTTTTAATAGCTTCAATAGTTTCATCTCTATCTGTATCGTCCCTAAAATCGAGAAGTTCATTTAAAAACTTTTTAATATTCTGAAACAGTCCTTTAGCATCTTTTCTTACAGCCTCTTTAGAAGCTTCAACAGCTTGATCTTTTTTAGCGTGCTCTGAAGTTTGATTTTTATTAGCTTCTTCTTCAGAAAAATTAAATTTGTTTTCTTCCATGTTTTGTTAGTTAAAACCTCTATACAAGATGTAAATATATATTATTGGAGCATATATTTTAATATTTTCTTTTAGGTATTTTTTATGCTTATCCCAGAGAGTTCCCAAAGATGTTTTTTACTTTATTGAGCACAATTTTAATATCTTGTTCCTTGGCTTTTGGGTAAATAAGCAACACTTCGTCCTTATCAACTATGATATAATTGTTCAAGCCATCCACTACAACCACTTTGTTTTTTTGGGTCCTTATCATGTTTCCTGAAGCATCTTCCAATAAAGTTCTGGCATTTACAATGGCATTTTGGTTTTGGTCCTTTTCCAATTTATCGTATAAGCTTCCCCAAGTTCCCAAATCGTTCCAATCAAAAGTGGCTGGAATAACATACACATTTTTTGAAGCTTCCATAATGGCATAATCAACCGAAATATTCTCTGCTTTTTCATAATTTTCATTAATAAAATGAACTTCATCTTCGGTATTGTATACAGGAATTCCTTTTTCAAAAAGTTTATATAACTGCTCTTGGTTCTTTTTAAATGCATCTACCACATGTTTTACATGCCACATAAAAATACCTGCATTCCATAGGAAATTGCCTTGTTCCAAGAATTTTTTTGCAGTTTGGTAATCTGGTTTTTCCCTAAACTGTTTTACTTGTTTTATGTCTGTTTCAAAAGTGGTATTGTATTCTATATACCCATAACCAGTATTTGGAAAAGTAGGTTTAATACCCAAAGTCATTAAGGCATCATTTTTTGAGCAATAATCAAAGGCTTGTTGCACATTATCAGTAAAGGCCTGCTCGTCTTCTATCCAATGGTCACTGGGTGCCACAATCATTACAGCATCTGGATTTTCTTTCTGTATTTTTAATGCAGCATATAAAATGCATGGTGCTGTGTTTCTCATGGCAGGCTCCAAGACCACCTGACGCTTGGTAACCTCTGGCAGTTGCTCAAAGACCAAATCGTTATAACGTTCGTTGGTTAATATAAAAATATTCTCTTTTGGAATAAGCTTAGATAAACGTTGAAAGGTTTTTTGAATGAGTGTGTCGCCAGTTCCCAGCATGTCATGAAACTGCTTAGGAAACTCTTGTGTACTAATAGGCCAGAATCTAGAACCGACTCCTCCTGCCATTAAGATGGCATAATAATTTTTATTCATTGAATATGTTATTTTCATTCCCTTAAACCTTGTCTATTGACAAAATGTAAAGGATTTGTTTTATAAATCCATTAACTCCACTTCAGCATTCGGATTGAAAAGATACAATTTTCCGCTATCTATCTCAATACATTCTATGCGTTTTGTTCTTGTATTTCCCTTTTTAAAAACTTTACCGTTGTACAACTTAAACAAGGCGCCATTTGGGACTTCAAACACAAAGGTTTTATCGTTTGGAGCATCGTACTGTTTCAAAGCTAGGGATAAAGCTGCATCTGTATCGCTACTTGCTTTAGGGTTTTTAAAATGTTTGGCCAAAAGCGGCAATAAATCCTTAGGAAAGGTTTGAGGATTCAAAAAAGGGAGCATCAACCTTTGAAACGTATGCTTCCACTCTTTTCCATGTGGTTTAATCCATTTGCCATAAGCATTAAAAGCTTCAAAATGAGCAATCTCATGTATTAAGGTGATTAAAAACCGATGCGAATTTAAATTGGAATTAACCGTAATTTCATGATTTCCGTTGGGCAAACGTTTGTAATCTCCATGTCTGGTTTTTCGTTCACTTTTTACTTTAACCGTTAAACGATCGTGGTTTAAAAGTTCCAAGACTTGTTCAAAAACGTGCTCGTTTATATACGGTTTAATAGGATGCTGCATGAGGCAAAAATAGTATTTTATTCCAAAGTTAATGAACTAAGTCCAGAGATAATATGGAAAATGATATGATGCTGAAAAAACAGATTTGACGAAGCTTACACAGTAAATATCAGATTTTTATCGACATTTTTATTTGTCAATAAAACATTTTTACTATTTTCACTTTTCAAAACATCATATTCATACTATGAAACAGCTTCTTTATTTTGCAACCATTTGCTTATTTTTCCTGTCTTGCTCCGATGATGCAAACGATACAATATATTCTCCAATACCACCAGAACCAACACCTGAAGTCGTTCCAGAATTTTTGCCTAATTTATCTGAACTTAATTTGTTTACTGAAAACTTAAACGATTTAACACCAAGCGATCGGGCTTTTGTGTACAACCTAAACACAACCCTTTTTACAGATTATGCCCATAAACAAAGGCTCCTGGCGCTTCCTGAAGGCACATCCATGGAATATGTGGATGATGGTTTCCCTATCTTTCCAGATAACACGGTTATGGCTAAAACATTTTATTACCTTAACGATGAAAGAGATGCAACTCAAGGAAAACAACTTATTGAAACCCGTATTTTAATCAAGAAAAATGGTGTATGGGAAATGGGAAATTACAAATGGAATGATGAACAAACCGATGCTGTTTTGGACAACACAACCAGTACCGAACCTATAAGCTATCTGGACAACAACGGAAATACGGTAAATGTAGATTATGTAATCCCTTCTGCCCAGGATTGCATAGATTGTCACAGCAGCAGCAATGTTATTACACCTATAGGCCCTAGACTAAGAGCTTTAAATGATAATAACCAATTGGAAAATTGGATTTCCAACAATTACCTAACTGGTTTAACCGATGCATCTCAAGTTTCTGTTTTACCAAATTGGGAAGATGCTGTAAATTATACTTTGGAAGAACGTGCCAGAGCTTATTTTGACATGAATTGCGCACATTGCCATAGCGATGGTGGTTTTTGTAGCGACCAATCTTACTTAAGACTATCTTACGATACGCCATTTGCGAATTCTTATATTTTTGAGTCCAGATTAAACATTGATGCAAGAATGTCCATGTATTACAGTGGCGTTAGCATGCCTTTAATTGGCACTACCATGATGCATCCAGAAGGCTACGATTTAGTGAGGGATTATTTAAATACCTTATAGGTTTTAAAATCTTTCTTTTATTTTATTATTGGAACTATCTTTTAGGAAGCGAACTTCTAAAGGAATTAAACCATTTTGTGTTTTAAGAGTCTTATTATCATAAACATAAAAAATAATTAAAATGAAAGCAATCGCATTTATCACATTGGTATTCATAGCAAGCCTGACACAGGCTCAAGAAAAAAAGCATGGCAAACAGAACATGCAGGATTACACGCCTGAAGAAATAGCTCAGTTACAAACCAAGCAACTTACTTTAGATTTGGACTTAACCGAAACCCAACAAAAACAGGTTGAGGCATTGCATCTTGAAAATGCTAAAGCAAGAAAAGAAAAGCAAGAGCTAAGAACTAAGAAAAACAAAGGCAAGACCTCCAACAAAGAATTGAGCAAAGAGGAAAAACTTCAAATGAAAAATGACATGCTTGACAAGCAGATTGAAATGAAGAAAAAAATGAAAGAGATTCTTAATGAAGACCAATATGCTAAATGGGAAAAAATGAGCAAAGAGAAAAAAGAACATCGAAAAAAAAGAATGCACAATAAAAAGAAAGCTAGCATGAACGAGCAAAAAAACATTTAAAAAAAAAGCTATCTAAACAAATTAGATAGCTTTTTTTTTATAGCTCACTGCATACCTTATCACATGCAACAATGGTTTTATCTAAGTCGTCGTAAGTTAAAGCATCTGTAATAAACCAAGTTTCAAAAGCACTTGGTGCTATATAAACCCCTTTTTTTAACATGCCATGGAAGAAAGCTTTAAAGCGAGCGTTGTTTCCTTCGGCTGCCGTATCAAAATCAACCACTTCAGTTTCAGAAAAATGTATGGAAATCATGGAACCAATACGATTTATGGTATGTGAAATGCGATGTTTTTTCAAGACTTCGGCACATCCTTTATGCAAATATGCGGTTTTGTCAGCCAAACGGGTATATATATCTTTATCATGATTTAATTCCGAAAGCATGGCGAATCCAGCTGCCATAGCCAATGGATTTCCACTTAAAGTTCCAGCTTGATACACTGGTCCCAAAGGTGCTAGATGATCCATAATCTCTGCTTTCCCTGCAAAAGCACCAACAGGCAAACCTCCTCCAATAACTTTTCCAAAACAAACAAGGTCTGCTTGAACCCCATAGAGTTCTTGAGCACCACCTTTTGCAAGTCTAAAACCGGTCATGACCTCATCAAAAATCAACAGTACATCATGTGCTGTACATAGGTCTCTCAGTTTATTTAAAAACCCATCTTTTGGTGGTACACATCCCATATTTCCTGCAACAGGCTCTAAAATCACACAAGCAATTTCACCCTTGTTAGCTTCCAAAATCTCTTCAACATGGGCAATATTATTGTAGGTGGCCAACAAAGTGTCTTGAGCTGTACCTTTAGTAACGCCAGGACTATTTGGGCTTCCAAAAGTAACGGCTCCACTTCCTGCTTGAATTAAAAACGAATCGCTATGACCATGATAACAACCAGCAAACTTTATTATTTTGTCTTTTCCAGTATAACCCCTAGCCAACCTTACAGCACTCATACAAGCTTCAGTTCCGGAGTTTACAAATCTAATTTTTTCAATATTTGGAACCATGGACACAGCCAATTGAGCAATTTTTGTTTCTATTTCCGTTGGAGTTCCAAAGGAAGTCCCAAGCTTTGTTTTCTCAATAACTGCATCCACAACCGGTTTGTGAGCATGACCTAATATCATGGGTCCCCAAGAATTTATATAATCTATGTATTGATTGTCATCTTCATCAATTAAATAGGCTCCCATTGCTTTTTTTATAAAAATTGGAGTTCCCCCAACAGCTTTAAAAGCCCTTACAGGCGAATTGACACCTCCTGGAATAACCGTTTCTGCTTCGGCAAACAAAGCACTGCTTCTTTTGTATAACATATGCACTATTAATTGGATTTTACTATTAAGACCTCGCCTATAGTTAAATCATTACTGGTTAAATTGTTTAATCTTTTTAGTTCTTCGACTGTTGTTTGATATCTTTTGGACAAAGAATACAAGGTGTCACCCTTAATGATTATATGGGTATCTTCAGCTTTAACAGCAACTCTAGAAGCTGTTTGGCCAGTAACCACTTCATCGTATTTGTAAAGTTGATAGCGTTCTATCAAACTGATAAGTTTTTCTGGATACCTTCTATCGGTAGCATAACCTGCTGCACGCAATTCTTTGGCCCAGGATTGATAATCGTGAATATTTAATTGAAATAATTTTTGGTAACGGGATCTTCCTGTTAAAAACAATGAATGGTCCCTGTACGAATATTTAGCGTCGTTGTATTTTCTAAAACATTCTTGAGAGGCATCGTCATCATGATAAATTCTAGCTCCAGTCCATTCGTGACATTTAATCCCGAAATGATTGTTGGCTTCCACAGCCAAACGCCCTTTACCAGAAGCAGATTCCAAAATTCCTTGAGCCAAGGTTATACTGGCAGGAATACCATATAAACGCATTTCTTCTTGAGCAATAGGAGCAAAAATGGCTATATAATCATCTGTGGAAGTAGGAACTCTCTCTGGAGTTTTTTCAATTACCACTGTTTCTTTGGGAGTTTCTTTTGGATTATTTGGTTTGGTCCTGGTATCTTTTACAACCCGTTCCGTTTTTGTACTGCCTTTAACACGCTTGGAACTTGTTTTTTTACTTGAACCACAACTAAACACAAACATACTAACAACCAAAAGCCATATAATTTTTTTCATCAATCTTTAATTAAATATTGGTAATTTCTTTTTTCTTAATGCATCATTCATTCCTTGAATTCCTTGCAAGCCACCTGTATGAATGGCTAAAATTTTAGCTCCTTTCGGAAAATATCCTTGACGCATCAAATCGAAAACGCCATACATCATTTTTCCAGTATAAACCGGATCTAAAGGCAAACCATATTGAGCTTTGAATTCATTAATAAAACTGATTAATTTGGTATTTATTTTGGCATAACCTCCAAAATGATAGTCCGAAATTAAATCCCAATTGGAATTATTTGCAAACTTACTAATTTCTTCTCTCAAAAATTCACCTTTAAGAGCAGGAAAACCAAGAATTTTCTGCGAGGAACCACTTGAATTTATAAGACCGCTAATAGTACCTCCAGTTCCTACTGAACAACATATGAAATCGAAATTTTTATCATTCTCTGTCAATATTTCTTCACAACCTTTTATAGCCAATGTATTGGTGCCTCCCTCTGGAATAAGATAAAAATCCCCAAACTTGGATTTTAGTGATTCAATAAAATCATTTGTAGCTTTAAGTCTGTAGGATTCCCTTGATACAAAATGAAAATGCATCCCTTGCTTTTTTGCAAAAGACAAGGTTGGGTTGTCAGCGACTTTAGCAACCAATTCTTCGCCTCTAATAACTCCTATCGTTTTAAAACCGAACTCGGTTCCAGCAGCTGCCACTGCAGCAATATGATTGGAATAAGCGCCACCAAAGGTTAATAATCTTGTTTTTTGAAACCGTTGCGCTTCAAGAATGTTATATTTTAACTTTCTGTATTTATTACCCGAAATAAATGGATGGTTTAAATAATCTGGTTTAATAAAAACCTGATCCTTAACATGAATGTTCTCTTGATCTTTAATGAAATACACCTATAGCTTAACTTTAAATTTTACCAATTACAAATATAGCAATAGCTAATTGTTAAATTAGGGTTTACAAAATTGATTTTATTTTCATTAATCAACCCATCTTGTCTTGTTTTTAGTACATTTTATCGAAAAGGCTCTTAGTTCATATATTGGCTGAATAAAATATTTATTTTTATGTTAACAATTATTTAATAAAAACAAGATATTATTATTTATTTCAACATTTTAAATGTTAATTTTATGCGTAATCAATATGTATTCTGTAAAAATATATTGAATAATACATTATAAAGATTTCCCAGAATCTACAATCTCTTGACCATTTGTTGTTTATAGCAAAGCCTAAGCAACCTTGCTTTTAATTTTCCTAAACTAAGAACATTTATAAATAAGTTTACTTGTTTATATAATTAATTAATAGCTCATGATTAAAATTTTACTCTTCCCATTTACTATTTTTTTAATAAGTATAAATGCTAATGGCCAATGTACGAATCCAACATCTTATGGTTCTGCAACTGCACCTTCCAGTAATACTTCAGTCACAATAAGCACATGTAATTTCCAAGGTGAATATGGAACCGTAACAGGTGTCGTTGCTGGAGAAACTTATCAGATTACAAACTCATGTGGTGGATACATAACAGTAAGAAGTAGTACTTATAATGGCACGCTTGTAGGTAGCGGCAATGCTCCTTATACTTTTACTGCTGCTGTAAGTGGTACTCATTACGTACATTTTAATACAAATGCAGCTTGTGGCACAGCATCTAATTGCTGTACAACTGCTATCAGCTGTACATCTTGTGCTATACCTACTCCTCCTGCAAACGATTTATGCGCAAATGCAACACCTTTACCTTGTGGAACAACCAACTTAGCTGGTACAACTATTAATTCTACTAATATAACTAATAGCACGGGGTGCTATATGTCTAATTATGGTGTGTGGTACACATTTACTGGAGATGGCGATCAAACTACTATTGATGTTTCAGGCGTAAGTGGTTTTGATATTGAAGTAGCAATTGAAAGTGGTTCATGTGGCTCTTTTACTAATTTAAACTGTGAAGACAGTGGTAACCCTGAGTCCTATACTTTCAATACTGTTAACGGAACCGATTATTATGTATATGTTGCATATTGGACTACTGGTACTAGCACAGGAAATTTCACTATTTCTAGAACTTGTACAACTGTAACCCCTCCACCAAATGATGAGCCTTGTGCTGCAACACCTGTATTAACAAACAATGATTTTAGCTGTGCAAATTTTGCGTCCGGGACAATAGAATTTGCATCCAATTCTGGAGCAAATAACTGTATAGGCACAGAAGATGATGATGTTTGGTTCAGTTTTGTCGCGACTTCTACTTATCACACTGTAGATTTAAATAATATTTCTGGAAGCGTTACAGATTTAGTACATGCAATTTATAATGGTTATTGTGGTGCCCTTGGCGCTCCAATTGTTTGTTCAGATCCCAACTCTAGTACTATTACTGGGCTAACTATAGGAAGCACATATTACGTTCAAGTTTACACATATACGGCTACAACTGGACAAAACACTAATTTTGATATTTGTATCGGAACTCCTCCTCCTCCTCCTCCTGGAAACGATGATCCTTGTGGATCTATTAGTCTAACAGTTAATCCAGATTATTCTTGTGCAAGCACAACTTCTGGCACTGTTGCTAGTGCAACAAATTCTGGTGTTAATGCTTGTGGGGGAACAGAAGATGATGATGTTTGGTATCATTTTGTGGCTACTGGACCTAGTCATACTGTTGATTTAATAAATGTTGCAGGCAGTACAACCGACTTATATCACGCTGTATACGGTCCATTTGCTAATGTTAATCCTCCAAACTGTACAAATGCTACAGTTGGAGGATCAAATATTAGTTGCTCAGACCCAAACTCTAGCACACTAACAGGATTGGTAACAGGACAGACTTATTTTGTTCAAGTTTATTCTTGGACTTCAACAACTGGTCAAACATCTACTTTTGATATATGTATTGGAACTCCTCCTCCTCCTCCTAGCAACGATGAACCTTGTGGAGCAATTGCATTAACAGTAAATTCAACTTGTATTGGAACTACTGGTAGTGTAGGAAGCGCCACAAATTCTGGAATTGATGCTTGCTTTGGAACACCTGACAACGATGTTTGGTACAGCTTTGTAGCTACCAACACAAGCCAAACTGTAAGCCTTTTTAATGTCTTTGGGAGCACTACGGATATGTATCACGCAGTGTATGGTAGTTTTACTCAACCAGACTGTAGTGTTGCTGTAGCTGATAACATTTCTTGTAATGACTCTGATTCGACTGATTTAACAGGTTTAACCGTTGGAGCAACTTATTTCGTTCAAGTCTTCACATACTTTAGTGGTTCAGCAACGACGACTTTTGAAATTTGTGTTACAGAACCTTGCACTTTATCAGGTTCTATTGCAAACACCCCAACCCTGTGCCCAACTAT
Organism: uncultured Xanthomarina sp.; assembly: GCF_963971605.1. Taxonomy (NCBI): domain Bacteria; kingdom Pseudomonadati; phylum Bacteroidota; class Flavobacteriia; order Flavobacteriales; family Flavobacteriaceae; genus Xanthomarina; species uncultured Xanthomarina sp. The sequence continues at coordinate 3,356 of NZ_CAXATZ010000004.1, read as the reverse complement.
TATAATAGACGAACAAGGCAATGACCCTTTTGCTGCTTCCCCTTTTATATCGAATCCTAGCGCCAATATAGACTGCTCTACTGATACAGTAACCTTATCCGCAAACCCAAACTTAAAGGAAACAACTAGTTACATCGTAGAGCAAATAATATATCCAAACCCTGCTCCGGATTATGATTTCCCTATCTTGGGAGGAAATCAGCAAGTAATCAATACAGATGATGTTTGGGCTACATCTAGAACCAATATTGGATTTCCTTTTTGTTTTTACGATAATACTTACACTCAAACTTTGGTAGGCGCCAATGGCATGACGACTTTTGACAACAGTATTGTACCAGGGAGTTCATGTGGTTGGAGTTTTAACAATAATCTTCCTAGTACTGCTGGTGCTTTATTCGAACAAACCATATATGGTGTATATCATGATATTGACCCATCAGGTTTAACTGGAGCTCCAATTAAAAGCCGAACCATTGGAACTGCTCCTTGTAGACAATTTCAAGTTTCTTGGACAGATATCCCTATGTTTGGTGATGCCTCAAGGCTATATACTGGAATGATTGTATTACATGAAGCGACCAACATTATTGAAGTGTTTATAGAAACAAAGTTAATAGAAAATGGAAATGTATACCCATGGAATGATGGCAATGCTATTGTTGGTATTCAAGGTGACATAACACCTTTAGGGCCTAATAATCAATACGCAGTAGCTCCATGCAGAAACGGTCTTGACACTAACTGGGAAACAACTAACGAAGCTTGGCGTTTCACTCCTAATGGCGCTGATGTAACCCCCTCAACAGTGACATGGTATCAAGGATCAATAAATGCAAGCAATGTTATTGCTTCAAATCCTGATAACAGTGTAACAGTGAGTACTGGAGGCAACTATTTTGCAGTTGCTAGCTTTAATACTTGTTCAGGCACAATTAATTTAACAGATGAAATCGTGGTAAATGATAACAGAAAAGTATGGAGAGGAACCGTCAATACAGACTGGTATACTCCTGCCAACTGGTCCGGTAACGCCATACCCACCTCATCGGATTGCGTTATTATTCCAGACTTAAATACAACGAACAACAATTCCCCTATTGTTATTGGTGGGCCACCAACCCCTCCACCTCCTGGACTTGCCAGATCTTTAAGGGTCATGTCAAATGGCTATTTAGAATTAACTTCTGAATCAAATTTAATTGTAACAGACAATATTTATATTGAAGATGCCATAGCTCCTTATGGTAAGATCATTATTAGGGACGACGGAAATTTAATTCAGATAAACAACTCGCCTCCTAACAATAATGTAGGCAACATACAAATGCAACGAAATGTAAATAGCCTTACCAATTTAAACTATGTGTACTGGTCTTCTCCTGTAAATGGTTTTAACGTCACCAATGTGTCACCAGGCACAAACAATAACCTAATTTGGCACTGGATTCCTACTGTTGCCAGCAATGGCATCGGTCATTATGGCACTTGGCAAAACACTACCGAAGTAATGTTACCAGGAAAAGGGTATATTGTTAGAGGTATTTCAGGAACATCACCAGAAACAACTCCTGCTTTAAACACTGTCGAATTCACTGGTATTGCCAGAAATGGCATTATTTCTCACAACATTACACATGGCAATTATAGTGGAGGTGATTACCCTGGAGCTGGAAATACCATGGCAACCGAATTGGATGATAACTGGAACTTGGTAGGAAACCCATATCCTTCATCCATTTCTGCTACCAAGTTTATAACTCAAAACGCCAGCATTATCAGTACAGACAACCCAAATCCTGCCATCACAGGCACAATTTATTTGTGGAACCATCTTAATTTACCAAGTAATTTAGTAAATGATCCTTTTTATGGTGATTATGTGTATAATTATAATCCAAATAACTATATAGCATTTAATAATACAGGAGCTAATCCTCCAGGTTTTAACGGCAACATAGCTTCTGGACAAGCCTTTTTTGTACTTATGGACCATAATGCATCAACAACTGGGTCCAGTGTCGTTTTCAACAACAACATGCGTTACGACGATACAGATCCACTGAATCCTTCTCCTTATGCAAACAATGAATTTTTCAGAGTCATGCAAAGACCAAAACCTCATGCAAACAGAAATACTATTGAAAGGCACAGGATTTGGTTGGATTTAATCGCACCTAACGACCATGCCAATTCTATTTTAGTTGGCTATGTTGAAAACGCCACCAATGGTGAAGATAGACTTTATGATGGTTTTGATTTAAGTAAAACTTCCATCAGATTCTACTCTTTAATCAATGAAGACAAAATGTCCATCCAAGGTCGAAGTCTTCCTTTTGATGTAAGTGATACTGTTCCTTTAGGACTGGTAATTCCTGAAAACGGAAACTATACCATTGCCATAAATTCAATAGATGGTTTATTTAGCAATACTAACCAGGACATCTTTTTAGAAGACACTTATTTAAACATCATTCACGATTTAAGAAATACCCCTTACAGTTTTAATTCAAACATTGGGACTTTCAACAATCGATTTATTTTACGATACACCAATAATGCTTTAAACATTTCAGAAGAAACCCTGTTGAATGGCTTAGTTATTTCAGCACCAAACAACAATTTTATTAAAGTTTCTTCTGAACTGGAGCAAATTAAAACCATTTCTGTTTTTGATGTCTTAGGTCGTATCCTGTATCAAGATATGAGTGTTAACCAAAAGGAACTTATTATAAACAACCCTTCATTCTCCAATGGCACTTATATTGTAAAGGCCTCTTTAAGCAATGGTCTCCAAAAAACACAAAAAATTATATTAAAGTAAAGATTACAAATAACCAACAAAACCCCAAAAAGACTTTGACTCCATATAGTTAAGGTCTTTTTCATTTGTATAGGCTTCCCGTTCAAAAGAAATATTTTTATAAGCTAAATAACAAGACCTATATTGCAGGAACCTCCATATAAACTCTAAAACATAAAACACAAAAAAAGGTAAAATCAATAATTCCAGTTGCTGCCTTAAATGAATCCGTTCATGATTCACTAACAAAACATCCTCTTTCAAGCTAGCATGTCTTAAAAACACAAAAGGGAACAGGGCAATTCCAGTAAAACCTCTTGGAACTATATATTTTGAAATTAAAATCATGCATTTGTACCATTCAAATATCAAACCAATTTACAAGTTTAAAACTTAAATACAACAAATACTTTCATTTCAATAAAAATGAAAAAACATCAAACAAAAATAATCCGTATAGTGTCTGTATAGTTATTTTAGGACGGGTCAAGGACGGGTCATCCCTATAGCTTTCCTATGGATACTCCATGGATACTCCATGGATAGTGTATGG